>NZ_JAKRNF010000012.1:0-85654 GCF_022347225.1 Corynebacterium sp. ACRPQ | reverse complement strand
GGCATCCGTTGTGGACGTGCCTAGGTCGTCAATCAGTTTCGCGATTTCAGGGTTAGCAAGAAGCTTCTTTTCAATCGCATCAATCTTGGCCTTATCGGCCGGATCTCGTCTCGCCACAGTATTCATTCTGGCTTATCTCCTTATGCGGGATCGGTTCCCACACACAAACCATCAGACACTCTCTAAGCGGTTTTGCCGCGGCCGGCGGCCGAGCCTTTTGGCTTCGGTTTTAACGCCTCGTCACCGCCCTTGTGTCACTGCCGCAACCAAGAAGTGACCAGCTGATCTGATGACAGGCCAAATTCACGAGCAAGATTCATCTTTGTCTCGCCGGCAAGATGGCGTTGGACAACTTCCTTTTTGATTTCGAAAGAGTACTGCTGCATTGTCGGTTTTTCCACAAGACATAGCCTGCCATGCAGTTGAAACCGACGATAAAGCGAACGGACGGCGTTTTTGGAGACGCCAAGAGCCTTCGCAGCAGCTTTAGATCCCATGCCCTGCTCGAAACACTCAACCAACTGCTCACTTAGCGAACTTCGTGCTCTCAATGAAACTACTCCTCACTAGTCGGTATCTGATTTCTCAGTCCAACTAATGAGGAGTAGTTCAGCGCCCGACGCCGGTTTTATCACCGTATTCGGCTCGGGGTCTATATCGAAGACTGAGAGGGCAGTTGCAATTGTAACCGGAGCAGGCACGCCCAATGCTTGAGCGAATGCCCTATCAACCACTTTCGGGTTACCTCCGGGAGCGGTCACATATCCGTACTTTTTCATTCTATCTTTGACAAACCGCAGATGTGAGACACTGGATCAAAACGACACACCGATCCGCTTGTCAACGAGCTCTTGAGCGAAGGAAGGGCCACTTTATGTCACGCCAAGAAAGCCTAGAATACAGCGATTGCCTAGGTTCTGCGCTTCTGCTTGATAGTGATACTTGAGCCGGCTTTGACTGCGTTAATCGCCATATAAACGCGGCGCAACGCATGGCCATAGGCATTTCCCGCCAACCCAGCTGCCTCAATAGAGTTCTTCGGCAGATCGCTCATCCCTTAACGTTACTTTCTAAGCGGACTGCTTTCTGGTCTTCCGAGTTCCGTTAAGCAAGACCTCCATCGGTCCAACCTAGCGCTAATACGGTCGTTCGCGCTCGAGATTCGACTACGCCAGACATCAGCTTTACGAAAGCCGGTAAGCATCGGTTCCATGAGCTTCCCAGAATTGTATACACTATGGTGTCATTTCAAGCCCACAAAGTAAATGATTTCTTCTGCGGATAACCGCGAGTAGCTCTAGCTGCGTCTTCCTAACTACGAAAACGGTGGACACCACAAACCACAGCGTCTCAAACGAACACGCTTCTGTGGTAGCTTTCAATTCCTATGTTCACATCTGCGCGATCGTCTGCCGAGTCTTTACCTCTAGAAAAGGTAACTATGGTGATTAAAAGCATTATCCTCAACCTGCAGGTGCGACAATTGGATTTTACCGGCTATCGGAAATGGCACCTTCGATTGCAGTCTCAAAAATAGCGTGCGAAGGAGGTCGATGCCCAGGCCTGGCGTTATATTCAAATGTCTGAAGATAGTTATGTTCCACTCCGTGAGAATATGCTTCTACAAATGGCGCGTAGTGCTCCTGGTGGTGAAAATCATTCGGCGCCGTCCAGTAGTGAACCTTTTGCAATTCTAGTTTCTTATACACTTCGAACGCAGAAGCTTTGTCACCAACTGAGCGTGCCCAGTTAGGGTCGAAACTGCCATCTTTTTTAATCAACTCAGGATAAACTGCCCGGAGATAGTCAGTTTGTGCTTTCAGGCCGTCAGGTCTCCCACCAACGAGATAGGCATCCAATTGAGTCTGCGGATTAAAGACCACTGCCGTAGAGTTTCGGACGTGAGGCGCAGTCTGCAACGCTGCAAATCCGCCACCCGATGACCCCGCAAGCACAACTTCTTTAGAACCCAAGTTTTCAGCGAAAATATTGGCCCATTTCGCGATCAAGCGGTGGAGATCAAGACCTGCCCACCCCGTAAACCAGGCCAATTCGGCCTTTTGTGAAGCAAAAGAGACGGGTCGGAAAAAAGAGGACATTGTAGGGAGTGGGTCTGACCCCCGGTAAGTAGACACGTCGGGGGTTAGGCCCGGTGACCGCTTGTATCATTCTGAAACATTGCCTCGCCCAAACGACGACAAATGTGCCTTGATACGTCGCAGCGTCTACCTTTAGCCACGGGTCGATCCAAAGGTTCTCAACAACGGGATCCTTTACAAAGCCCTTCGGCGGATAGAAGGATCGGTCAGCGTACGCAAACCCCGCGGGAAACTACTTTCAAATTCAACCATCACAATTCCCTACATTGGCCTGCCAATTAGCCCGCTCACTTCTACTAAACAAAATTGGGTTCGAGACCTTGAGGCCAAGAGATTTCCCTGATTCGCGGCACTTCAATCACTGCAAGTACCTGCATAATCATGTAGATATTCTAGCCGATCGCGCCGCACTCATAGCAGTCAAAGTAGTCAGAAAATTTCTTGCCCCTTATGAGATCGAGATAAAGACGAGCCTCGGCATCGTAATACATTTGGCCCAATTCTTTGTCCGCTTCATCAAACAATTGACCGGCATACGTACCTCCCGGATGAGGCGTAATTTCACCCAAAACCACTTGGTTCTGCGCCGAGAGAAAATCTATCCGCAAGAACGGGACCGGGCTGGCGAGTGAAATTCTTTTGGCATATTCGAGCAAAATTTCTGGGAAACCAGAAGTTTTGAGACGCGTTCGGGCGCCATTCATCCGAAATTCACCGCCACTTGGGCGGTGGTAAAAATACTCGTTCCCGTCCGCGTTGAAGGGATCACGTTTAATTTCCTGCACTACACCGGGACGCCCATAAAATGACCAGACCTTAAAGTCGTGCGCTAACTCACCTTCGTCAGATGTGATTGCCTGCTCCAACTTCCAAATAGGGAGTTTCTTTAGCTTCTCACTTTTAACTTCAGAAATAGCCTCATCAACAGACGAATATCGGTGGCGACTAGAAAACGACACAAGTTCCAAGTTCTCGTCAACAAGAAATACCCCTTTCGCTGCAGAACCTTCTTCCGGCTTCAGAACAGTGTTAGGTCGAAGAATGATATTGTCGACGGTTTCTTGCTCTTGTAGAATCGCAGGCAACGGAATCCCCAGCCTTGCGGCAAACTTCCGGTCCGCAGTCTTTGAATTTCCACCAGGAGCAACCACTGCCCCGTTCCGTTTCAAGGACTTCTTCCACAGCCGAGTGTGAGCAACCGAAGATCTAAATGATACTCCAATGTCGAAACGCTCCAAGTCCATCGCAAACCTTGGACGTATATCTTTGACGCTCAAAGGAGAATAGGCGTCAGTAAGCAGCTTCTTCCGTTCCAAACCGCTTACGCCCTCACTCCTTTTAAGTGTACTGATGCTCCTCCAGAGCTCACTTTTAGCAGCATTAAACGCCCGGACTTTGCTGCGAATGTCACGCTCTAGTTCTCCATACTCGCTTGAGCTCATTGAGAGTCCTCTCTCCTAGTTAAATGTCCATTTAGCCTTGCAAAACAGCCTGTGAATGATTGGCAGAAAAGTTACTCCGACTACGGTCGATAGCTCCCAGGTCACCAGATGAGCAAATTGAGAGAGACCTTCTTTCAGATGTCATCAGCCTTGCTCTGTTCAACCTCATCGACGTGGCCAACACAAACCTCACAGCAAATTGACTAAAAAAATCGGTGCCGAATAAGCCAAAGCCGTCTCCTAATTACCCTGTTGGCATCTTTTGCTAATCCGGTCAGTGAGGTGTGATTTAAATGCGCCCGAACTGCCGCCTGTGAGCGCGAAATAGGAAAATCCTCTAATTCAAAATTTAGCGCGGAGAACACGGATACGTCAGCCACACTAGCCTTAGGCAACTGTCGGTAATTTCGATATCTCTTTCCCAAGTCGTCCGAAGGCTTGTCTACACCAGAATCTTGGCTCAAGTGCATCGTGTGGACATACGAGACTTCCCGAGCATCCAAAATGACGGGATTCTTTTCGTCCGTTCTGGGGTGCGCGACCGGCTTGGGCTGAACTACACGCCCCTTAGGGTCAGTTACGCAGATCTTTAGCAACCCCAAAGCAATCTTTGGCCGATACTCAATCCGGGGGCCATAAAATCTACCGTCTGAGTAAAAGGCCTGAATCCCCTTCGCCAATGTGACTACCATCCCGCCAAACTCAGGCTTTAGGTACTGCGAACACTGCCGGAAAAATGTTGGCGCGAGAATATCGTCGTCATCTAACCGGTAAACCCCAAATACTTCTCCATCACCAAACACCTCAGCGCCGTACTTAACGAGGCTCAGACCTTTTCGATTCTGTGAAGTCCTCAAATCAAGTTTGAGCCACGGAAATTCTGACGCGGCTCTTTCAAGCTGCCTCTTGTACTTTGCCGGTAACTCTTCAGAATAGCTCACCACATGAACTAGGTTTACGTCTTTCGACGCACTATCAAGTATCGGCAGAGATATATCGAAGAAAATGTGAGCCCGTTGCTCTAGCCGGCTCTCGTCGAAAAGAGACGCCCTGTATGACTCCCCATTGCCGCCACGGCTCTTGTTCTGTCTTGTGGCCCTCCAAGAACTAGAATTCGGTTCGTAAAGGCTAAACCGTGTGTTTCCTATAAAATTGTAGGACACGAGTCCTCCTTATACACATCAATCAAAGCGAGCCGAGGATTTGTGAAATCTTTGTGCTAAACGCTTCTCGGCTAAACCGCTCCTTCAGTACTTTAGCCGCTTTTCGTTGTTGTTCAGTATATAGGCTCCAGTCATTAAAGTACTTCCAGATCATCTCCTCGACCTCGTCAATATCGCAATAGACAGCAGCGCTACCAAACACTGGTTGGAAATGTCGAGGCAGAATTACAACCAAATTGCTAGCGATTGCTTCGAGGATCGATCGACCAAAAGCTTCAACAGCCTTTGAATTTTGGAAAAACACATAGAAGTCAAGTGAGTCCAGGAAGTCGGAAACACTAATCGCGTCCCGCTCTAGCACGGTCCAATTGTCTGGAAATGACTTACGCTTTAGTAGCCTCGAGGGGGTCTTTCCTCCTCCCATGACGCGTACCTGAATATCGCTAGAGACTGGGTACGCAAATTCGACTAGTTCTTTACTCTCTGGCCATTTCATTTCATCATCACGCGAGTGACGACCAATGACTGGCTTATTTCCACGCTTTTGACGTGGTACCGCTGTGTGCCATTCAGAAATCGAAAGGATTCCAGGGAAATCAAAATTTTCAAGTTCGTCTTCAGCCAAGTAAGGTTTGATCGCTTCTCGCACCTGGGGCCCTTGAGGTACCCATGTGACAGCCTCAGTAAAACAAGATTTGGCCTTGCTATGACATTCGCGCACCAAATATCTGATATCAGTGCCATCAAGCTCTGATGGAGCTTGATTTGCAGTTACAAACATTCTCTTGATGCGTAGAGCCGACGGACGGTCTGCCATAAACTGCAAAATTGGAGGATACCTAAGAATTAGAAGATCTACGTCAATTTCGTCGTCAAATAGGACTTCATCAACGTACCCAGAATTTATCAGCTTTTGAATTTCCGGTGCCAAGAATTCGACTTTAGTGGACATAAACCGTCCAGCCTCTAGATGAAGGACGGCTACAGAAATTTGGGCCGCCTTAAGCGCATGTATCTCTTCCAGCATAGACTTCTGTGGCCCACCCCATTTGCGCCAATCACCAGCAAGAACAACCTGATAGGATTGCGGCGCATTATCGTCCTTCCTAAATCTGCGAGGAACTGCAATATGAGGCAGAACGCCTTGATCGACGTCTAGCTCTTGCGGTTCTGAATTTAGGTGCCACCACTGATAGGCCGACTTAAATTGGTTTCGAGCGGGGTGGCTCCAGCCCGCCGCAAACTCACTGCGAGAAAGGCTATCCGAAAGAATTCTTACGACTGTCAGCGGTTGGTGAATTGTCTCAACCTTTTGTTCAAAGCGCTTTTCAATGCGCTTTGCAAGCTCCGTATCGGCAGCCTTCCTGGTCTCCAGAAAGCCTCCGACCTTGCGTAGCTGCTCAGCTCGAACCATTAATGAAGACGCATTGCTGTTTATGGACTTATATCCGAGACGTAATCTGCTCAACTGTTCGTTACAGAGAACAGCATCAACTCGACACCCAACAACAGACGGATTTCCCCTCAAGAACTCAACTTGCGTTGCTAGCCGTTGTGGGTGAGACCAATCATCGTCGTCTTGCCCTGTATAGAACCCTCCCTTCGCCACTGAAAGGCCGACGTTTCGTGCAGCATATGTTCCTGCGTTTGCTTCCAAGTGAATTACTTGAACTCTGGAGTCAAGGGATTGAAGCTTCTCAAAGGTCTGTCGATACTCATCACCGGAAGCATCATCGACAATGATCAATTCAATTGCCCTAAGCGTTTGCGATAAGATTGATTGAACTGAAGTCAGAATTTGCCGGTATTCAGGCTTATAGGCAGTCATAATCACAGAGACCATCGGGGGAACATCAACGCTCTCTGGATGGTCATCGCCCATTTTTTCTCGACTGACGGTTAGTGCGTCGAATGGCGGTACATCGGCATTTGGCAAAAGTGAAACTGGCCAAAGATCGTTCTCGAGAAATACTTTATTGAACGATGTCAACCAGTTATCGACTAAACCGTCAGATACACCACTACTGGAGTCTTCCCGAAATGGTGAGTTAAGCTCAGCTTCCAAGTATGAATACTCGAGATTACGAATGTCTTTCCACTTAGCTAGGAGATCGGCTGCATGCTTCGCCTTCCCATTCAGTAGCGCGTACTGTACTTCGAGAAGCCTTGCCTTTCTATTCTTCTTCTCCGCGGGCCTAACCTTATTTACAGCAGACAAGAGCCAAGCGCCGATTCTTGCATCCCGTTCATCGGTGCTAGCTAACAAAAGAAGCCTAGCAGCATCCTCGATCGGCTTCGGGGAATAGGAGCGACCGTTCGCTTTCCCGAAAAGTCTTTCTTTAACACCGTTAATCCCCGCTGACGAGTAGGCGTACACAACAGCAGACCTTAAGTCATTCCACAACAACTGATTGTCAGTGGCTTCCATCGACAATACGTCGAGGAACTCTAACGATCTATTCCGAATGGCAGTAGCAAAGGCTGCGTTCGGCCGGCGACGCGATATGTCTGCGTAGTCTGCGAGCAAGTCTCGCCTCTTCAAATCGAATCTATTCCGAATCGATAGGTAATCAGAAAAGCTATTTTGCCACGTATTCACTTTATGACCTCCTCATAGCGGCGGTGGTTCGCTCAATTAGGGCTTCAGTCATCGCCAAGCTCCCGAACAAGCTCCTCTGGACTCCACATACCTTTCACAAAAGCCAATCCTCTAGCCGCCTGCTCGTCATATAAGAATTTGTCCTCCCATAGCCTTTCGATCACTCCACGGACCCCCTTTGGGGAGGCATAAATAGCCGAGTTTCCGAAATACGCCCTATACCGATAGGGGAGAATCACAACTTTTCCGAATGCCTGAGCCTCTAGTACTCCATCGACTAAGGAAAGCCCTTTCTCCTCACCGAAGGGAATCCAAAAGTCAATTGAATTTAAGAAATGTGCGAAACTATGCTTCTCCGGACTAACGTATCGACATTCACTGAGTAACCTTGTAGCCTTTTCGGAAAGCACTGGCGCCGTCCCGTATAAGGAGACTTCTGCAACAGCGTCATTACAGTAAACCGATTGAATATCCTTAAGGAGCGATGGCCACATCGATTGTGGAGCGTTAGAATATCGCCCGATAACTGGTACCTCATGCCATTCAGAAGGTGCTTGAGCACCTTCCGTCACGCCAAGCGCACTGCGCCAGACCCTGTTCTTACCAGAATTGAAATGCTTAACCTCGGAGTTAGGGAATAGGCGCAGAGAGTTGCGAACGACCGTAGACTCTTCGTACAGCCTTCTAGCATCACCTGCTACCGAATCTTGCCAGAGAATTAACAGCCTCTTAACGTCCAACTTCGAAGTCAAGTTTTCGCAGTACTGCAGCACCGAGGGGTCTGGAACAATGAGGTTTGCCACCGTTGCGACGTCTTTCAAAGCCAAAATCTCAACATTGGTATGCTCGGCCAACTCAAGCGTTTCTTCTGATGGAATTCCTGTAGCAGCTTGATGCGGCGAAAATAGATTTACGAGTCCGACTCTCAATCCTCTTTCCGCGGCGATGCGCGCGTCGCGCATTACCTTGTGCTGCTGGAATTCATCCATTGAAAAGTCTGCAGCAATAGCCACGTCAAAAAGCCCGATGCTCTTTCCTCTCATGCCTGGCCGCATGTTTGCTGGCGTTGGCATCGCTTCAATCTCTTCTGTTTCCGGCCAATCAAGCGACTTGTGAATGCGAGAAAAGGAAGCGTGGTAGAACAATCGAGAGGGATCTTGGTAGCCCCGATTAATTTCGCCTGACGTCAGCGACTGTTCATGCGTCCTTGTAAACGACAATGGCAGAGGACAAACAATCGCCACCTTCGTATGACCGAAACGTTCGAGACGCTTCTTAAACTCTTCGTCCGCGCCTCTATTGATCTCATGCCAGGCGCCGAGCGTATCAATCAACTTTCGCTCAAGCATTAGAGAAGAGTAGTTGGCCTGGATGTATTTTGGGTTGGAATTGATCCTCGTAAATTTCAACCCCTCGGTTACTCGGATATGGCGGGATACACAGGCCTTCACCTTGGGATTATTCATCAAATATTTCGCTTGGGTTGCAAGCTTCTGAGGGTGAGACCAATCATCGTCATCATGTACGGTCACAAAATGACCGGTTGAGTGCGCTAGTCCGAGATTACGAGCAGGATATGCACCAAGATTTTCACCCTGCTCTAGAAGAATTACATCCTCATATCGTCCGCAAATTTTTCGTAGGTCGACTACATTTTCGCGACTAGAACCGTCATCAACTACGATGATTTCGAGATTCTTCCAAGTTTGATTGACTAGAGACTCTAAAGTCGTTTCAATTCTTGAAGCGCCTTCGTAAGTTGGAACTATCACCGTGATCTTTGGACCTTCCACGGTCCGTGGAAGAACCAAACCAGACGCCAAGTTGTCGATGCTCAACTCCAACTTTGGGTTTCGCAATCGGATTCCTGCAAACCCACTCCGCTTATATATAGTAGAAACATGAGAGAGCCAAGCCCGGCATGAATTTTCTTCTGCCATCAGCTGATTGGCGATTGTAAAATCAAGCTGCAGCGGAGCTTGCATTATCTTAGATTTCGAACGGCAAAGAGCTACAGCTTCGTCGAACTTTCCTAAAAGCTCCAATACCTCAGAAAAGAGAATCAAATCTCGCGCTTTTAATATCGAATCTTGTCCCAGCGCGAAAAAAGCTTTGTAGATGTATTCAGCGGTTAGCAAGTCGCCGTTGTCAAACCGTTGGTTTGAGATTACACGCGCCAAGGCGGCTACGCTATCCCAATCCCATGCTTCTACGTCTCGAAGAGCACCTTCGTCACCTTCTTCACAACTTCTTAGCTTCGACATTAGCGAGTTGATTCCGCCCGATAAACCAGACGCCTGAAAAGCTAAGCTATCTCTCACCAAAACACTCCGGTTACGGAGTGCGAATTTTTCCAACTGACCAATCGAATTTGAATGTACGGCTCCGGCATACTCAACGCTGTTTGCATGGACACGGCTTAGAAATGGCCGTTTCGCCGAACTGTCACTAGAAAGTATATCGCGGTTCGACCGCTGGTCGCTCCGTCCTGACTCCCCTTGTCGAGCATCAGATGATCGATTGGAATCCTTGACTACAGATTTACGTGAACCAAATTCGGTGCCGTCGACTTGCGTTTGAGTGCCTTCGGATGGTCTGTCTCTGAGTTCTCGCGTAGTATTGCGAACTTCAAGGATCGTTCTACTAATACGCCCGACCGATCTAACAAGGTACCGGTGAGTGACGGCCGATAGTAATACAACTGCCATTAAAACCAGCAGGATGGCGACTAGTCCCAACTCGAGGCGCCAGAAGGTTAGCAAAATGCCTACCACAGCAAGCAATATTCCGACTACCGCCACTGCTCTCGACTTGTTCATTTCTTCTCTTTCCAGTTAGTCGTGCTCAGCCGGTTGTCTGGAAGCTAAGGACGCAAATAGAAGCGCCGCTTGCTGAGCACCCTTTCCTCCGTTTACTTCGGCCATTCGAGTTTGAATTCGAGTTCTCTCATTACGATCCGATAAAAGAGAAATCTTCTCTCTAAGCTCGTCCGTATCGAGCGCGAATACACCTAACCCAGCTTCAGACAACCCGCGAGCTCGCGCGACTTGATCATCTGTCTTCGTCAGTTCATTTGGCAAAAAGACTCCTGGAAGTTGGAACTCGACGGATTCCTGAACCGAGTTATACCCCGCAGCAAAGACTCCGAATTCGAAGGCTCGATATACGCGTGACAGCGGGTAGTAAGAAATCGAGTGGGCATTCCGCAACGATGCTCTTTCGGACAAGGGGTTTTTTACCACTACGGGCACCCAATCACTACCAAGTGATTGTACTGCGGATAAAGCCACCTCGAGTGCACTATCGATCGAGTTTATTCGGCCAGCGCCGAGCTGAACCAGCACTGCCTTCTTCCCTTCAGGAAGATCGAGAATAGCCCTAGCGTCTTCTGCAGAAAACTGGTCGGAGGAATCGCCAAGTACGATTGGGTTAACGTACTTAACTTCGATATGAGGACCGCAATCAACCTCTTCTTGAAAGCCGTAATCTTTGGGCACAACTACATAGTCGCAATACTGTCGTGCATTATGACGTTGTTTACTTCGGGCATCGACATCCGGTTTCCAAGCACCGCGTTGAAGCCAAGTTAACTTCACGCCAGCTTTACGGCAAGCCGCAGTTACGCCGCGATATACGTAAGTTCCATCAAATACCACTAGGTCCGGCTCAAAGCTCTCGATTGTCGCTTCTAAATGTGCCTGCATGAAGCGGTTCCAGATTGTTCCCGACATACCCAAGTCACCGTAGGACGGAAAATATAGGATTTCCCGGGGATCTCGACCAATTGTCTTGTACGCAGAAGACATTGTATAGATAAGCACGTCGGCATCAAGATGTTGGGCCACAGCATTTAATCGCGTCAGATGCCCTAATCCCGCACCGTTACTGGTCACCAAGAGCATACGCTGACGACTATTCTGCTGCGGGAAAGCTTCAGAGATCCTTCCCTTTAGCACGTCAAAGTTTGCGCTTGATGGCGCTTCCATAACTCCTGAAATATTTCTTACCATCCGCAACGCCTTTTTTAAGCGCGCTGAATAATACCCGAACGATTGTCGCATTCTATCGTCACTGCCTCACAAAAGCCACCCGGCTTTCGCTTTGTGCAAAAGCCGGGTGGCAATTCTCAAACTATAGACGATCTGACGATTCGTCGATGATTCCGCAAGTATCCAAGAACAAGCTAGAACCCTTTTGAAGAGCAGACGCATCATAGGGAGAATGAGCCTGCAGCAGCACCACGATATCAGCATCTGAAACCGCCTCTTGCAGGTCCTGTTCAGAAGTAAGGCTTTCGCCGCTTCCAATGTTCCAGACTGGAACGAACGGATCGTGGAACCGTACATTGGCTCGCCGCTTAAGTAGCTCTCGAGCAACTGGAATAGCTGGCGATTCCCGCTGGTCTGCAATATTTGGCTTGTAGGTAACTCCGAGCAGCAAAACTGTCGAGCCATTAACAGCTTTCTTTTGATCGTTCAGCTTCTCGGCGATTCGCTCAACGACATAACTCGGCATGGAATTATTAATCTCTTGAGCAAGCTCAACGAACCGCAATGGGTACCCCAAACGACGACGAACCTCGTAGGACAAGTAGTTCGGGTCAATCGGGATACAGTGACCGCCGACACCAGCGCCGGGAGTAAACTTCATGAAGCCGAAAGGCTTGGTAGCAGCACCTCGAATTACTTCCCAAATATCAATTTGAAGTTCATGACAAACACGAGCCATTTCGTTAACCAACGCAATGTTTACGTGACGGAACGTGTTTTCCAAGAGTTTTGCGGTTTCCGCTTCCTTCACACCGCTAAGGGGAACCACTTCGTCAACAAAGGACTCATAGAATTCGACGGTCTTCTCCGCCGCCGTGGCGTTAATTCCGCCCACCAGCTTAGGAGTGTTCTTAATACCGAATTTTTCGGAACCAGGGTTGACACGCTCAGGGCTGAACGAAACGTAGAAGTCGCGCCCTGCCTTAAGCCCCGACTTAGCCTCCAGAATCGGAACACAGATATCCTCTGTAGTACCTGGGTATGTAGTTGACTCCAGAACAACTAGGGCCCCCGACTTGATGTTCTCGCCCACCGTCGCAGACGCAGACTCGACATACGCCAAATCAGGAGCACCTGCCTCGCCAAGAGGCGTTGGTACGCAGATCACAACGACATCAGACTGTCCTACCACCCCAGCATCAGTCGTTGCTTCGTACCCCTTGTCCAACATTTCTTCAATATCACCGTTAGACAGGTCGTCGACGTGAGACTCACCACTATTCAGTTTAGCCACGGTCGCTTCGGAGACGTCGAGGCCAAATACTTTCCATCCTGAAAGGGATGCTTCCTGAGCGAGTGGAAGCCCCACATACCCCTGGCCAACAACGGTTACAGTCTTAGTCAATTTTTTCTCCTATGAGCAAAGCCCGATTAAGAAATCAAGTCGTCAACAATTCCTTCTTAGATTACCCTACCGCGCTCGCACCTTCACCACTAGGGCTAATGAGTCAATTCTTCAAAGGTACAAGCAGCTTCGAACCAAAGCTGATGAAACCGGTTCCTATGCAGGATATAGGACCGGTAGCTGACCAACCTTCAACTAGCAGTACAATTTTCCCCGGTCGGAAGTGTCTCGGAATAGCTCAACAGTACCTACATCACTTCCGAAACTTACGCCCGACAATCTAATGCATGGTTGCGTCCCCTAACGTGGTGTATCTGTAGCCCGCGGTAAGTCTTGTGCCGGTGTGCATGAAGGCGACCATCGCGGGTACCTTTCGAATCAACTCTTACCTATCCTCGAAAGGAAGTACCCTGCGATGGCCGCTGACCCTCATCATATCGATCCGACCGCGTATCTCGAAGAGCTACTGACTCAAGCGTCCCCAGATTTGATGCGCCAAATGCTCACTGACTTCATCAACCAGATTCTTTCCGCCCAAGCAGACACCGTCTGCGGGGCTGATTACGCCACCGTGTCAGCCGAGCGCACCAACACACGTAATGGCTACCGTCATCGCCAACTTGATACCCGAGTCGGCAGCATTGATGTGGCAATCCCGAAGCTACGCACCGGCGCATTTTCCCTGACTGGCTGCTAGAGCGCCGCAGCCGCACCGAGCGTGCCCTGACCACAGTCATCGCCACCTGTTACCTGAAAGGAGTCTCCACTCGCAGGATGAACGACCTGGTGGCCACCCTTGGGATCAACAACTTGTCGAAGTCTCAGGTCAGCCAGATGGCCAAAGAACTCGATGACATGGTCGATGACTTCCGCACCCGCCGGCTTGACCAAGGCCCCTACCACTTTGTCTCCTGCGACGCGCTGACAATGAAGGTGCGGGAAGGCGGACGTGTCGTAAAGACCAGCGTGTTGCTGGCCACAGGTGTCAACGCTGACGGCTACCGAGAGCTTTTGGGCATGCAGGTTGCCACCGCGGAATCTACCGCGTCGTGGACCGGGTTCTTTCGGGACCTCATCGCCCGTGGCCTGACCGGGGTATTCCTCGTTACTAGTGATGCCCATCTTGGTATTCAAGCAGCCGTGGGTGACTGCCTGCCGCAGGCTAGTTGGCAGCGGTGTCGAACGCACTTCGCGAAGAACCTCTCGGCCCAGGTTCCCAAAACCCAATGGCCGACTCTGTCAGCGATGTTTCACACAATCTTTCAGCAACCCGATGCCGCTAGTGTGTGGGCCCAAGCTCGTGAGGTTATTGAATTCTGCCAGCAGAAATTCCCTCGCGTTGCCACCTACCTCGAGGAGTGTCTCGACGAGCTGTTGGCGTTTACCGCTGCGCCGAGAGCGGTGTGGACCAAAATCTGGTCGAATAACCCCACTGAACGGCTCAATAGGGAGATCCGCCGGCGTACCGATGTCGTAGGAATCTTCCCAAACCGAGACGCTGTTGTGCGCCTTGTTGGGGCGGTTTTGGCCGAACAGCACGATGACTGGATCCAACAGAAGCGTTATATGTCACTGACCAGCCTGGCACAGACCAAAGAGATCATCGCCGCTGGGGTCATCGACGAGGACCGCGACAACAACCAGGAGATCGCCGCGTGAATACCCTCACCCCTTATCCCCGAGATGGCCCCTAAACCACCGCCATGAAACTAACCCCAGATTCGAAAACAGATACACCACTACCCAGGACTTGACCATCTAATGCATCTCTGCGTGCTAGCAAGTTCTGTGAAGCCCAACTGCCTCAAGATTAGAGGCTGACTTCGCCTATCATCCTGAAGGGAATTTAAGCCCCAACGGACGACTCGTAATTCCTCAGCCGCCGCGATTTCATCAGCAGGGCCTGTCACATTTCCACTAGCGCCAGCTCAACAATCCATTGACTTTGGGCATTTCACAATAGAGCCCAAGAAACCCCTCTTGTCTTCAGCTTGCTTCTCGTCAAATGCACCCAGTCCCGATGGTCCCTACTTTCGAAATAGATTCTCGGCTCACCGGCAATCTATTGCGGATACTGCGTGTTGAAAAATCTTCTTGCTTCACTATCAAGCAATATGCTCGGCCTCTGATAGTCCACTTTAACTTCCTCGATGATTCGGGCCGCAGTATCCAAATCCTCTTCAGCGCGAGCTTTGTTCCAACGCTCATAGGGCTTCGATATTTCTCGTACCGACCCATCAGAAACGACTTCACCATCATTAATCCAGATAGCACGGCTGCAATGCTTACGAATGCTCGATGCAGAATGTGAGACTAACAACATTGTTCCCGTTCCGTCCAGAAACTCATCCATCCGCTTTTTCGCTTTCGCAGTGAATGCGGAATCTCCTGTCGCAAGGGCTTCATCAATCAATAGCACTTCGGAAGGCGCAGCAGTTGCAAGGGCGAACTTCAACCGCGCTTTCATACCTGAAGAGTATGTTTTCAAGGGACGATCTGCGGCCTCTACCAAGTCCGCCCACGCGATCACTTCCTTTGTCAGCGCCTCCGCCTCACCGGTACCCATTCCTTTTGCAAGAAGACCCAGCTTTGCATTCTGAGTACCGCTCAAATGACTTTGTAGCGCACCAGAAACGCTCAGAAGGGTCGGCGCTGCGCTAACCAAGACATCTCCAGATGTAGGTGCGATACCCCCAGAGATAATATTCATTAGCGTTGATTTTCCGGAACCATTCTTCCCCAAGACTCCGATCGCATCGCCCTCGTGAGCGACAAAAGAAATTGATTTTAACGCTTCAACTGTCGTCCATCCGCCACGATTAAACAATCCCCGAGCAGAACCTGCTTTAGTTAACTTGTAGGTTTTAGTGAGGTTCCGAACGACCACCGTTGCGCTATTGGACATTTGCATACCTCTCATCAGCGGACCAAAAATAGACGTATCCTAATATCGCCACCCCGAAAGACCAGGCGCTCAGGTAGACAAGGGTGAAAAGTCCCGGCGATTCCCCATCAAGAACGAAACACCTCACCGCAAAAAGGAATTGATATATGGGGTTGAGATACATTATCTCCATCACAACGCGATGGCCAGCATATCGATCGATTGTAAAAAATATTCCTGAAACGAAAAATAGAGCTCTAGTTATGAGCGATATCGGAGTACGCATGTCAGGAATAAACGCAGTAATTCTGGCAACAAAGAATGAAATTCCCAAGTTAAACAATTGCATGAGAATAAACAATGGCACGACGAATATTGCCTGCCAATGAATACCGCTGCCAATTTGAAATAAGCTTGCAACCACTACGGCAACCAAGGCGGGCGCGATAGAGTCCAGCAGTGTCTTCCAGCCATTCGAAAATACAACCGCCGCTCGGGGGAAATTAAATGAAGTAATCAAGGCTCTAGCACCTTGCACCAACCCTGTTCCGGTCGCGAATCCCCTAGTTGAAAGACGGTAAAACACAACTCCGATTGTCAGAAATCCTAGAAAGTTGTCAATACCGCGATTAGTCTTCAAAACAAGTCCAAAGACCAACCCATATAGCAGCACCTGCAAGAGTGGGTCGAGAACTATCCACGCTTTTCCCAAAAAAGTATCACTTCCACCCCTCAGAGCACGACCTCGAGCCTCAGCTAGGATGAAGTTCTTCCTGCCCCACAACTGACGCGTATAGTCTGCTAAGGACGGCCGCGCTCGGAGACGTTGCAGTTTTCCGTCGTCGACCAAAATCATGTTTCGACTACCCATCACAAATCAGTCTCCAACTCTGCGTTCCCCGTGAGCCCTGTGGGCTATCACTTTTCCGGTAAAGTCGAGCAAACTCTTACCAAGGAATTCCTTTCGGATCCAGTCCAAATAGACACTATGCGCAACGAGCAAGACCGTCATCGTCTCCGGAGCGAGATTGTCCCGGTGAAGACAGAAGTTGACGTTTGAAAAGCCCTCTAGCTCCTTGGGTCTCTCGGCTACGTAAGGGTCAAAGGTATGAATTCGTATTTGCGGATACTTTCTTGCCAACCTGCTAACAATATCGATGCTAGGCGATAGCCTAAGATCATCAACATTCGCTTTAAAAGACAAACCTAAAACGTTAATTTCACGGCACCGGCCGTCCTCGATTTGTTCAGCGACCTTTTCGACCACCCACTGTGCCTTGAAGTCGTTCACATCCCGAGCAGTCTGGATAATACGGCTTCGATTGGGGGCGGCCCCCACGATAAACCACGGGTCAACCGCAATACAATGACCGCCGACTCCGGGGCCTGGGTCGAGTATATCCACTCTAGGGTGGCGATTCGCCAACTCAATGACTTCCAGCCCGTCAGCGCCAATTTCATCTGCAATCATCGATACTTCATTAGCGAAGGCTATATTGACGTCCCGGAAGGCATTCTCAGTCAATTTCGCTAGCTCGGCCGTTTTACTATCAGTTGTCGATATTTCACCACTACAGATTCCCGCATAAAGTTCTTTGGCACGTTGAATTGCCACAGAACTATCGCCTCCCACGATGCGACTATTGGAACGCAGCTCTTCAAATATCGCTCCTGGCAATACTCGTTCGGGGCAGTAGACAACATGTACCGAATCTTGAAGTTCCTCCTCGAAAGTCAAGTCCGGTCTCTCGTGCACAAGCCGTTTGCGTAATCCTTCTGTTGAGCCAGGAGGAGAGGTCGACTCGATTACAATGAGTTCATCACCGACCAGCAAATTCGAAATCGAATCTACGGCTTCCTCAACCATCGACATATCGACTTTCTTGTCTTCGTTCATGGGAGTGGGAACTGCGATAATATAAGTTCGAGCCACAACTGGTCGTAGTGAAAAACGGAGCCGCCCAGAAGATACCGCGTCCCGCAATTTGTCCTGAATCCCATGTTCCGGAATGGTACTTTCAGCTTGCGCTAATGCTTCGAACTTTGACCGATCATTGTCCACGCCCACTACGTTTGGCAATAGTTCCGAAAAGACTAAGGCTGTTGGCAAGCCGATGTACCCTAGCCCAATGACGCAAAGATCCGGCCGTTCACAGTCTCCAGACAGTTGAGTACCCAACATGCCACCTTTCATTCAGTCCATACGTCGCTAATTAAAGCTCCACCTACATTAGTCCATGTTCTTTGCTTAACCCATAAAAGGGCATTCCTTGCTTGATGCTTTCCTCGAGCCACTTCGTTAAGACATCTACTTAGCTGGTTGGCATCGCCGGCTGGAAAGTAGCTAGCTAAGCCCCCAGTTGCCTCTCTGAGTGCAGGAAGGTCGGACGCGACTACCGGTATGCCACGCGCCATCGCTTCGAAGTGTTTGATTGGAGTTACTGTTCTAGTAACAGCGTGATCTCTCCGCGGTAGCACAAAGATATCCAGCTTCTTATACCATTCTCCGATTTCAGCGTGCGGCTGTGGTCCCGCAAACCGAACGCGGTCTTGAAGTCCTAGGTCAGCAACCCGCTTTTCAAGAGAGGCCTTTTCCCCGCCTCCTCCAACTAAAAGCACTTTGAATCGTTCATCGGTAAGAGCTAGGGCGTCAAGTAATATGTCAAAGCCTTCATATCCGACCAGCGACGAGACACTTCCAACGACAATTTCGTCTGCAGTGTTGAGCAACGAAGAAGTGTTGAGTTGAGGCGTTTCTTCATTTAAACTCTCGTCTACTCCGAAAGCATTTGGCAAAACTATGGGTCTCGAAAGGGAGACTCCCCTTTCAGCGAATGACAATTGTGAGACTCTACTCAGGAAGATTTGAGCTCCCGACTTTGCGACAGCTTCATTTTCCTTCTCCTTAGAACGGGCATAGAATTCGGAAGCCTTACTGCGGTCCTTGAATGGTGCTGCTAACCAAGTAGCCTCCGGTTCACCTCGCACTTCGTATGCCCATGGGATATTCAAATTGCGAGCAACCTCAGAGACAACGGAAGCCCTCTCAAAACTTGTCGTAGTAATTATTAGCTGTGCACTACAATTTCTAGCTTCCCTTTCGAGCAACTTTACAGCTTGCCGACGTCGCGACCTAACTTTCCAACAATATCTCCACGGAATAAGCCTGACGAGGCCTTGCTTTCGCTGATTTAAGCGGGTTTCTCTCTCCCACCGCCCAACCACCAAGGGATATCCAGCTCTCGTGCACACTCTTACAGGAATTCCATTTCGGCGTAGCAGAAATGCAACATTTTCTGTTCTAACTGCATAGCCCGAAGTGGTATGTGGGAAGGAATTGGTTACAAAATATAGCGTAGGTGCACTTCTTGCAATTTTAGAAAAATCCTTAGAAGGGTAAATCGGAAAATTGAGACGCTCTCGAGCCTCTTTCAATCTTTCAATCTGGAAGTAATTCAAGAAACGATTCTTCTTCGAAAGACTTTCTAACCCTTCGGTAAAATTTCCCTCTTCGTAAAAGGTACTCCGCCTTTTCGAGTACCTCCAAGAGAGCAGGCGCCAATCCTCGCCAGCTCGCCCAAAACGCAAAAACGCCTTTTCAACGAACTCATCAAAGTGAATTAGGATTTCATGCGAGACAAACCCCAGAAGAAAGTTGACTTTTTTTAAATCCTCCACAACCTTAAGAGGTTTTATCATTAGAACTTCCTTCTTTCACGCCAAACAGTGTGGCAAAAAGCTCTGCGGGTACATTTTCTTTTCGCTCTTTGCGGACCCATTCCTTCGGTTCATTTCCCACAATCAACAAGTTCGGCTCTCGCGTTAGAGACTCCCATGCAGTTGCCAACAAATCAGGACGGCCAGGCTCCACAACAATTCCAGCACAATTTTCGAGAATAATATCAGCCGTCTCCCCCTGTACAACTGCAGTAATGTGCATTCCAGCTTCCATCAACTCATACGTCTTGGAAGGTACAGCCCGTTTTAAGGGCTCCCACTCAGCCAAGTGCACCAATGCGGTATCCGCCCACTTATAGCACTCCCACAACCTTTCAGGACCTGCTTTACCCTCAAACTTTGCATCAACACCCAGCTCATCCGCAAGCTCTTCTAATGCCGCCTTCGCTGCTCCGTCCCCCAATAGCTTTAGGCTAATATCTACTCCCCTCTGTCTGGCAATATCCATCGCGTAGAGCGCATTCGATAGCTGCTGTGCCCTACCAATCGTTCCGGCGTAAACCACCTTGAGAGGTGCCTGTTTTTCCGCGTCTTCCTTTTCAATCTTTACAGGACCTGGAAATACATTTCGAATAACGCCAATTGGAATTTCCGGATACCCTAGTTTTTTCCTTCCTTCTTGTAACTCCGACGCCAAAAGAGACGAAGTTAAGATCAGACCATCAGCTTTTTCCAGGCAGGCGTTAACAAATATTTCAACCAGCAGAATTAGGACTTGCGCAGGCCCCTTACTTAGGAATTTTTCCCGAAGTGATGGTTCTCCAACGTCCTCGTTCCACCGTTCCCAGTCCCTTAGGAGATCGGGCCAAGCGTCCCTCAGATCAATAATGTAGGGCTTACCCAATAAACTAGCGATCATTCGTGTAACAACAGCCGTAGGCAGAGCTGGGACTGTACCGATGACAATTTCGGGGTCAAATTCACGTAACAGCTGCTTCCTAGACACAGCAGCCCAAACCATGCCCAACGCAACCGTAGCCTGATTCAAAATCCTCAGAGTTAACGACCGCCCCGCTGGGACAAATCCTGAACGAAGTATCTTTTCGCCGCTTTCCCCAAACTCAACAAATTCCGCCGGCTTAAACAGCCTTTGACGTCGCCAGGTCCGAAACGTCACGTTTCGACTGAAATTGGGCGGCGGCGCAATTACGAACACCTCATGTCCGGCCTCGACCAACATTCGGCTAAGCCATGACCACCTTCTCTGCGGCACGCTCGCTTCAGGAGTCCAATATTGGCTAACTACCAAAATGCGCAACTGCAACCTTCCTACCGCATCTACATTGGCACATGGGCCGAACCCTTAAACACGTAAATTAAACATTACCACCCTTAACCCCATTCTCGATGAAGTCACAGAGACCACCACTCTATATACAATTTCCCCCGATGAGCAGCTAATTTGCTTGCTCTCCTAGCTCCCTATATAGTTATATCTCGTTGCACAGAGCAAGGCCACTTGCTTAGCAGCATACGCATAATCCTCCATAGCTCAGTTGGCAGAGCATTCGACTGTTAATCGAAGGGTCACTGGTTCGAGCCCAGTTGGAGGAGCAATTTCCCGCTTAGCATTCTAAGCGGGAATTTTTGCTTTTATTTCCGGTAGCCTATACAACCCAGCGACTGGGTAGCACCTCTTTCAAGGTCTCTTTTGAGGCTCAGCCTCGATTTAAGAGGCAAAGCTTAAGGGCAATTTAACTTCCGTATCGGCGCCCCACATGCACGTCCACTCCGCCGAATAGGCTGAAGCAGTTGACGATGATTTCTGGTGCATCTATCGGAAGGTCGCTTGGGTTGATGGCGCCGGGCTCCACCTTGAGGTCGTGGCCGCCAAAAAGTCCGAAGCCGCCGATACGGACTCGGAAGCCTTCAGGGATATAAACATCCGCCCCGCCGAAGATTCCTACGGCATTGATGGTGGTTGTCCGGTTGCGCAAAGCAACTCCAGTGAGGTCGATGTCCACGCCGCCAAAGGCACCTACAGCGGTTAACGTGCGAGCCACTGCCCCACCATTGACGGTAGAGCCGCCGAAGATTCCCAGTGCTAGGGACTGGGGCTGGCCGACCGAAGGCTGAATCTGCTTTATGGCCTGCTGCACCTTGGCAATGGCGTTGGATTCTTGGTTGCCAGAATAGATACTGGCGACCTCGCTGCGATCACCAAAGAGAAGTAACTCTGGATCCTCTACAAGGTCCGCTAAGGGTTCGATGAGCTCGCGACGAGTTGTGGCATCCTCACAATCGGCTGACCGTGACTCAAATTCATCGAGGTTGATCTGGCCGGCCGACAGCGCATCTCCTAGGATGCCTGCGGCCTTCATGCGCTCTTGGTGGTTACAGCGGATATCTAGCGGTTTCATGCCACTATGATATCCGCTATATCTCCCCCATGCGCAGGTTATTTCTTATTCTGGGCGGCCTTGGAGGAATCAACCTCGGGCAGGAAGTCGTCTACGCGCTCGCCTACTCCGGTCAGCTCCGCGATGGCGGCGACGGTGCGCTGCGCGCCCTGGCCATCGCCGTAGGGGTTAACGGCGTTGGCCATGGCTTGGAAAGCGGCGTCGTCGGAAAGCAAAAGCTTAGCCTCGGCCACGATAAGCTCACGGTTGGTACCCACCAGCTTTACGGTGCCGGCGACAACGGCCTCGGGGCGCTCAGTATTTTGGCGCATGACCAGGACCGGCTTGCCCAGCGCGGGAGCCTCTTCCTGGACTCCGCCGGAATCAGTAAGGATGATGGTCGCGCGGTTTTGTAGCTGCGTGAACTGGTCATACGGCAGTGGATCGGTAATGACGATATTCGGCAGGTGCTCAACCTCTGGGAGAACCGCCTCGCGTACCTTGGGATTTAGGTGCAGCGGCAGAGCGAAGTTAATCTCCGGGTAAGCCTCAGCCAGATCCTTGACTGCGCCGCCGATTTCCTTCATAGCTTCCAGATTCTCGCGGCGGTGGGTGGTCACAACGACGAGGCGCTTATCCGAATCTGCAGCTTCCTGCAGAGCTGGATCCTCGAACTTGGTGTCCCAGGATGCTGCTTCCAATAGGGCATCGATAACTGTGTTGCCAGTGACCACAATGTCCTTGGAGCGCACGTTCTCGCGGCGCAGGTTTTCCATCGATCCAGCGGTAGGAGCCAAGTGCAGCTCGGCTACCTGGCCGATGAGCTTACGGTTAGCCTCTTCTGGGAACGGCGAGTGGATGTCGCCGGTACGCAGGCCCGCCTCCAGGTGCACAATCTTTACTTCGCGGTGGAAGCCAGCGAGTGCTGCGCCCATGGCGGTAGAAGTATCGCCCTGAGAGATAATGACATCCGGCTGTTCTTCTTCAATGATGGAATCCAGGCCCGCAATCGCGCGAGAGACAATCTCATTGAGCCCCTGGCCCGGCCTCATCAGGCCCAGGTCGTGCTTTGGGGTGATGCCGAACATGGAATTGACCTGCTCCAGCATTTCCTTGTGCTGACCCGTAGAAACCGGTATGGAGTCAAAGCGCTCATCATTATCCAGCGCTTTGATCACTGGTGCGATCTTAATGGCCTCGGGCCGAGTTCCGTAAACGCACATAACCTTAGGTCTACGCATGGAACTCCTTTTGATCTTGGTCAAGCGTTTACGAAAATTTGAAAATATTTTATCCCTCAGCCCAAATAGTCGAAAAGCTGAGGTAAAGATGTTGGCGTTGATGGATTTACCCGCTGATGCTCACTGCGCCGTCTGGGGTGATGGCCACCGTGGCAGCCATGGCGCGGGCTAGGTCGAGGCGCTGCCACGAGCCGCCTTCGGCCTGCCAGTCCAGCGGGTTGCCGGCCGGGCGCGCGGTCTGGCGTAGCACCTCGGCACGTTGGTCCCAACTGAGCTCTGGATGGGATGCAGCTAGCAGCACTGGGGCGGCCTGTGGGACGATCATCGGAGCGTCGGTGCGGTAGCGCGGGGCGAAGTCATAGTCCATGAACTTCGAATATTCGGCGACCGCATCCTGGGTGGAGCGGTAGTCAGTGCCCTCTTCCCTATCCTGGGCCACCAATTCTTCCACCGTCTTGCCGGTGCGCCATTTGATCTCTTTGCGCACCTCCATCGAGGCTTGCCACAGGGCATTGCGCATGCGCTTGTCATTCAAGCGGTCGGCCGCGGCGGCCTGGCCAGTCATACGCCCGCCGATGACATCCAGCGGGTAATGCACGCCCAGGACCACGCGGTGGTTGCCGGCCTCCGCGCCGCGCAGCATGAGCTGTGGGCCTACCTCCGGCAGCATGAAGGACATCAGCGTGGTAATCCACGTTGCCTGATTGGTATGGCCCGAAGGGAAAGCTGGCGAGGTGGGATAGAGATCCTTGGAGCCATCGTCGTAGCGCTTAATCGCCTGCGGCGCGCGCTGGTACGGGCGCTGATAGTTGAAGTAGTACTTCTCAGACATCGTGGAATTGGCCAGTCCGCCTGCGCGTGCAGCGTAGCCATTGCCTAGCAGGTATTCGGTTTTGGGCAGGCGGTGCTCGGCCAAGGCGGCGCGGAAGGCATCGCCTAGATTCTTGCCCATGGAATCAGAGACGGCGTTGAGCACGCTGGTGGAGCTGGCTTTGGCGTCGGCCTGCGCGCGCCGGATCAGAGCGGGGTCGCCGGCTGCGGCGTTGTTGATGGCTACGGCCTTGTCCATATTTTCCTGGCGGATTTCTGGCTGGGCCTTGATGTGGTCAAAAAGCTGGACTACCTGCCAGTAGTTGCCAAATTGATAAGACGAGACATCGGATTCAAAGCCTGCGATATAGTCCGTGCTAAACAGCTCTGGAACTGGGGCGCCGGGGTGCTGGACCGGGGCTGCGCCGGAGGTGCGCTGGGTGACGGGCTCACGCAGCTGGGGCACGGTTACGGGGAGGGCTGCGGCCGCCGGTGCGAGGGTTATAGTCAGTCCCGTGGCCGCGCAGAGGGCGAACACCCGGGCTGCGGGTCGAAGTTTATTCCGATAGTTCAACGTAGAAACCTTTAACTAGCATCAAATTCCTACGAATAATATCCAGCTAAAGTTACGGGGAAGTGAACGCGACGCTAAACCCGCATGCACAATTGCGGATTGGTGGGTAGACCTTTGCGGTCACCACTCAGCACTCTTCAGGCCAATTGGGGCCTTGGTGCGCCGCGGCGGCCTCCGGTTTGTGGCCGGAGGATTCCGCAGAAATGCTCGCGGTAAAAAGCGCGGCCAGCGCTACTGCCGAGGCCGCCGCCGGATCCCTGCGCTTGTTATTTTCCACACACTTAAACTAGCGCGTATTCCGCCCCATGAAAAGCGCTAGTCCAATGCGGGGCTAGCGCTACCCCTCACTCGTGGCTGGCGGCGCGCGGCAAGGCTTCGCGGTAGGCTGGTGGGGAACTTTTACTCGCACAGAAATAAGGGGACACGCTAGATAATGATCCAATTCGTCTTCGGCGCCGCAGCAGGATACGTTTTTGGCACTAAGGCTGGCCGCAAGCGCTACCACCAGATCAAGGGCGCCTACGAAAAAGCCGTCAACTCCCCCGTGACCAAGTCCGCCGTCACCTCGGCACGCAAGGCGGTAGCTAATCGCCTGGACCCAGAACCTCGCATGCGCGAGGTTCGCGATTTGTCCTCCAAGCGCAAGGGCAAGGGCCGGCTGCGCGGATCGCAGGTGGATAATGCGGACCGCATTTATGAGCCCGATGAGGACTAGGTCGGTTGCAGGTTAGCCTGTAGGGCTTCCCCTCCCCTCGGCGCGACGACGATTTGGTCGCGTGCCGAGAGGAGATTTTTATGCTTGGGGAGGCGTGCCGCGGAAGGCGCGGTCATTAAGCTCGCGGCGGGCCTGCTCGAGGGCAACGAGGTCGGCGAATAGCGAGTTATAGCTCGCCTCATCATCGGAGGGACGCATGCGGCCGAGGCGGGCCTTGAGCTGGGCTATCTGATCGCCCACCACGGTTTCTTGTAGGCGGGAAAGGACGGAGTCTGCGTATTTTTCGGGGCCGACGTCGGTAGGCAAGATTGCTTCTACGGCGAGCTCGGAGACGAAATTGCGGCCGGTGAGATCCTGCATCTCGCCGGCTACTGCAGCAATCCATTCCACGGCCGGCATGGACGCGCCCTGGGCGGCGCCGCCCGCGGTGGATATTGCCTGGCGGACGAGGCGGTAGGCGTCGTTAGTATAGGCGTCGGCAGTAATGCCATCGAAGTACGAGCCCGCCACCTGCGGCATCTGCAAGGCCAGCTTGAGGGCCTCGCGCTGTGGCCACAGGTGGGTTTCCTTGGGGCTCGGCGGATGGATCATCGGCACGTCCTGCTGCGCCGGCTGCTGCTTCGCGTTGTCGAAGCGGCGGATGGTCGGTTTTTCAGCCTTCTTGGGCTTGCGCGCCTCCGTGCGGACCTGCTGGAGGACCTCCTCTGGGTTGGCCCAGCCCACCCAACCGGCGAGGCGGCGGGCGTACTCGCGCTGCAGGGGCTGGTCGCGGATCTGCGCTACCACGGGGACCGCGCGGCGCAGGGCCTGCAGGCGGCCCTCCGCGGTATCGATGCGGTACTCCGCGATGACGGATTGAATGACGAACTCGAACATGGGGATGCGGTCCGCGATGAGCTCGCGCACGGCGGCATCTCCCTTCTGTAGGCGCAGATCGCACGGGTCCATGCCGTCTGGCGCCACAGAGACGAAGGACTGGCCGGTGAATTTCTGCTCACCATCGAAGGCGCGCATGGCGGCCTTCTGCCCTGCCTCATCGCCGTCGAAGGTATAGATGAGCTCGCCGTTGAAGTAGGAATCATCCAGCATCAGCCGGCGCAGCACCTGGAGGTGCTCGCCACCAAAGGCAGTGCCACACGATGCCACTGCGGTTTTCACGCCGGCGGCGTACATGGCCATGACGTCCGTATAGCCCTCTACCACCACGGCCTGGTGGTTATCGGCAATATTGCGCTTGGCCAGATCGAGGCCGAAGAGCACCTTGGACTTGTGATAAAGCATGGTCTCGGGGGTGTTCATGTATTTGCCGAGCTTGTCGTCGTCGAAAAGCTTGCGGGCGCCAAAGCCAATCACGTTGCCGGATAGGTCCTTGATGGGCCACAGCAGGCGGCGGTGGAAGCGGTCGATGGGACCACGCCTGCCCATCTTGGAGATACCGGCCGCCTCCAGTTCCTCGAAGGAAAAGCCCAAGCGCAACAGGTGCTTGGTGGCGGTATCCCACCCCTCCGGCGCATAGCCGCACTCAAAGTCATAGATGACCTCGCGGGAAAAGCCGCGATCCAACAGGAAATCGCGCGCAGTGGCCGCCTGCGGCGTCTCCAATTGCTGCCGGTAGAACTCGTGCGCGGCCTTATTCGCAGCGATGAGGCGCTGGCGGGTACCAGGCTTCTCATTGCGCGCGCCCGTGGAACCGCCCTGGTAGTTGATGTGGTAGCCGATCTTTTGCGCTACCGCTTCCACTGCCTCTGGAAAGGAAACCTGCTCCATTTCCATCAGGAAGCTAAAGACATCGCCGCCCTTGCCAGTGGAAAAGCAGTGATAGTAACCGCGCTGCGGGCGCACGTGGAAGGACGGGGTCTTTTCATCCTTGAAGGGGCTAAGCCCCTTGAGCGAATCATGTCCGGCGGGCTTGAGCTGAACGTACTCGCCCACGATTTCTTCTAAAGGCGCGCGTTCACGGATAGCTTGGATGTCGCTGTCCGGAATTCTGCCTTTTGCCATGCGTACAGACTACCCCGCGCGCGGCGGGAATGTTCAAATGGCTAGGCCAGGATGGTGTGGTGCCTGTGGGTTCACGGTTTGGGCGGAATTTACCCTCTGATGGGGTGTATTCCGCATGCCTTTACCTACCCCCGTGACGGGGGAATTTTTGGCCTTGTTGGGAGCGCCGGCCGATTTCGGTATTCACCGCTGCACCTGCAAGAATAAGGGTATGCCCAAGTCCCAAGCGTCTAAGAAATCGCTCCCAGTGGCCCTCGGCGGCCTTGCGCTTGCCGTCGTTGCAGGCTACTTCGGCTTCGACCTCGGCGGCGATGGTGATTCCTCTTCTTCGCCGTCTGAGTCCGCAGGTGGCGCTAAGGCTGGCGACACCGATACCTGCGAGATGTCCTCCCTCCCCGCCGAGGCCAAGGACACCGCGGACGACATCTTGGCCGGTGGACCCTACGACTACCCGGATAATGACAACGCCCGCTTTGGCAACTACGAGGGACGCCTGCCGCAGCAGGACAAGAATTACTACCGCGAATACACGGTAGAAACCCCGGGCAGTAAGAACCGCGGCGCCCGCCGCATCATCACCGGCGGCGGCAGCGAGACCGACCCGGACGTGTGGTACTACACCGATGACCACTATGAAAGCTTCTGTTCTATCCCGGACGCGGAGGAGTAATAATGCAACGCATCCTCATTACTGAACACATCCGCACCCGCGCGGATTTCTTCAACGCGCTAGGCCGCACTCGCGGCTGCGAAGATTGTGGGCCACGCAACCTCGATGACCTCGCGGACTTCCTGCGCGAGCAGCGCACCACCGTCATCATTGCCTCCCACATGGAAATCGCAGACGCGGAGTTAGAGGGCGTTGCCACCGTTTTGGAGGATCAGGGCGTGAAATTGGTGCGCTAGCGACTCAGGCCCTGGGACTAGAGCTGGGGCTGGGGCGTTAGGTCCATAGATATCAGGCCGAATTGAGGGGTATGAGCTCTCAATTCGGCCTTTTCGCGCTCAGATCGGCCCGATGAGTTTCGACCTAACTCTAACGGTACTGGGTGGGCCAGGTTTAGCTGAGGAAGCCCGATAGCTCCGCACTCCGCCGGGCTAGGCGCTCTAGGCGGGACTCGGTCATGGAGGCGATCTGGTCGATGATGGCGCGGTCGCGTGCGGCATCGGTATCGGCCTGCTCCCACCACAGGCGGAAGGTGGCGTCGAGGGAGCCGGGGGCGCCGGCGACGAGGTAATCGTAGACGCGGTAGATGCGCTCGCGCTGACGGTCTTGGCGTGCGAGGTGGGCGGGCTCGTCCATGACGTAGAGGACGGCGATGGTTTTGAGCAGCTTGACCTCTGCTTCGGCTTGCTTGGGCACGATGAGGTTGCCGTGCATGCGGCCAAGGCTATTGGAGGCGATGAGATCAGCATTGGCCTCGCTGGTGGCGCCGACGGTCGCGCCGACATAGCGGCCGACGAGCTCCGAGGTCATCTTCTTCAGGTTGGCGTAGTCGCGCAAGGAATAGTCAAAGTCACCGATGGCGTTGATGACGCTTAAGTTGCGCAGGCTATCGGCTGCTTCCAAGAGCTCATCGGCGGTGCCGCCGAAAGCCTTGGCGCCCTTTTCTGCCAGTTGGGCCAGCTCCACCAAGTCCCAGAGCACGTTCAAAGAGATGCGCCGGGAGATGATGCCATCTTCCACGTCGTGCACGGAGTAGGCGATGTCATCGGACCAATCCATGACCTGGGCCTCGATGCACTTGCGGTTACCGGTATGGCCCTCGCGCAGCCAGTCCAAAAGGTGCGCGTCTTCGTCGTAGGCGCCGTACTTGCGGTTGGTGGTGCCATCCGGGTTGGTCTTGGTCCACGGGTATTTGCAGGCGCCGTCGAGGGCCGCGCGGGTGAGGTTGAGGCCAAAGCTCTGGGGTTCGCCGCGGGCATCGTCCACGATGACCTTCGGTTCCAAGCGGGTGAGGATGCGCAGGGTTTGGGCGTTGCCCTCGAAGCCGTTGAGGGCAACCTCATTGAGCGCATTTTCGCCATTGTGTCCATAGGGTGGGTGGCCGATGTCATGGGTAAGGCCGGCCATATCGCAGAGATCGGGATCGAGGCCGAGCCCAGCACCGATGCTGCGCGCAATTTGGCCTACCTCCAGCGAGTGGGTCAGGCGGGTGCGTGGAGTATCGCCATCGCGCGGGCCGACGACCTGGGTTTTATCGGCCAAGCGCCGCAGGGCTGCCGAGTGCAGCACACGGGCGCGGTCGCGGGCGAATACGCCGCGATGTTCTTCCACGGTATGGAAGGCTGAGCCCTTCGGCTTTTCATCGGCCAAGCGGGCAAAGTCGGCGGCGGAATAAGAATAGGACACGGCGTCAAGTTTATTCCGCCAACAGGCCTTGTGGGTGAGCAACGTGGCTTAAGCACGGTCGTCTTCCTGCTGAATCGTCTGATGCCGCAGCTTCTGATTGGGGCGCAGCACTTGTTCTACACGGTAGAAACCATTGCGCAGTGCCGCGGCGCCGCGCGGCGGCAAAAGACCGGCCACCAGCGCGTAGGCCACGCCACCGGTTTCGTGGGCAAGGTAGCGCCACCAGGGCTTAGAAAAGCGCGCGGCCGGGTAGTACGGCGTGCCGGAGACGGTGGCAGTGATGCCCTCTTGGCGGGCGATGAGGGCGGTGCGCAGGCGGTGGAGGGGATCGGTGATGATGGTGGCGTCGGAAAGCGCGAAGGCTTCCTTGACCGCTTTCAGGGAGCTGCGGGTATCCATCCCCTCCTCTACCGCGTGGACGGTCAGGTGTGGGAAGTGCTCGCGCAAAAAGATGCGGCCAACGCCGGCCTCAGTAAACCTATCGCCGGGCAACTTGCCGCCCACGGTAATGACCTCTAGCCCTTCGGCGGTGGCGAGCTCACCGGTGTGGCGCAGGCGGCCGGCCAAAATGCGGGAGGGGCGGCCGTCATATTGGGCGGTTCCTAAAACAATTGCGTACTTCACTGCCCTATTACACTACCCGCCGGAGGGCAAAGGGTAGCCGGTAAAGTGGTGGGCATGAATTTGAGTGCACGTTTGGGCCACGCGGCCATCGCCGCTTTCATTTTGGGCTGCACCTCTATCGGTGCGGGGTCTGCCTTTGCCGCCGAGACCACCACGGTGGCGCAGGGCAACGGTACGGCAACTCTTACGGAGAAGGTTACCGATGATGCGGGCGTATTAAGCACGCAAGAAAAGGCCGAGCTCAGGGAGAAGATCGGCCAGCTGCAAAAAGAGGAGCACCGAACCCTTTTTGTCTACATCACCGATGAGTTAGGCACGGATCCAGAAACCTTTGCCGCAGCGGCGGTCAAGGACAAGGGACCGAATTCCGCCGTCTATGCGCTATCCATCAATGAGCGCAAGATGGGCGTACAGACCGGCGATGCGTGGCCCAAGGGCCGGCTGGATCAGATGTATGACGCCGCCTATGACAAGCTGGCCAGCGATGAATACGGTGCTTCGGCCGTCGCGCTTGCCGACGCCGCCCTGGGCAACTCCGCTTCAAATAACTCCGCCTCCGATTCCTCTGGCCTGGCGTGGCTAGGCGGTGGCGCGGCCGCCATCGTCGCCGCCGGTGGCGGAATCATGTACTACTCGCGCCGCAACACCAAAAAGAATAATGCGCAGACGCTGGAATCTGCCCGCGAGATTGCTCCGGGCGATACTGATCAGTTGAATCGCCTGCCGCTGGAGACTTTGGACCAGCTGGCCCAGGAGGAGTTGGTCTCTACCGATGAGTCCATCCGCCGCGGCAAGGAGGAGCTCAATATCGCGCTCTCCGAGTTCGGCCCAGAGCGCGTGCGCCCCTTTACCAAGGCGATGAACCACTCCACTTCTACCTTGCAGAAGGCCTTCCACCTGCGCCAGCGCCTGGATGATGCCGTGCCGGAATCCCCGGCCGAGCGCCGCCAGATGCTGGTGGAAATCGTCTCCTCCTGTGGCCAGGCCGATGACGCCCTGGACGCGCAGGCCGAGGAGTTTGCCAAGATGCGCGATCTGCTCATTCATTCCGATGAGAAGTTGGACGAGCTCACCCAGCGCACCGTGGGCCTGCGCGCCCGCCTGCCGGAGGCCGAGTCCACGCTGGCCGGGCTGAAGAGCAATTATGACGAGCACGTGCTCTCCTCCATTGCCGATAACCCCGAGCTTGCCGCCGCGTCCCTCGATGAGGCCGAAAAACTGCTCGACAAGGCCCGTAGGGTCCAGGCCCAGCCGGCCGGCCAGCAAGGCCCGCTGGTCGGACTGATTCGCGATATCGAGCACGCCTGCGAGATGACGGATCGCCTCATTTCCGGCGTGGAAAACGCCGAGGAGAATATCGCCACCGCCCGCGGCAACCTCGAGGCGCTTATCGCCGAGGTCGAGGGCGAGATCAACGAGGCCCGCGAGCTCGAGCGCCAAGGCAAGGCCCAGGGAACCACCGCGGATTGGGACAAGCTCGAGGAGCTGCTCGGCCGCGCCGGCAGCGCGGTTAACGATGCCAAGGCCCACGGCCAACAGGACCCGCTGGGCCAGCACACTGCTCTGACCTCCATCGATACCAAGCTGGATGAGGCGCTCGACCGCGTGCGCGAAAAGACCTCCACGCACGCGCGCCAGCTAGACCTTTTCCGCCAGCAGATTTCCGTAGCGGAATCCAATATCCAGGCCGCAGAAGACCTCATTTCCTCCCGCGGTCGCATCATCGGCTCGGGTGCGCGCACCGCGCTTGCCGACGCCAAACGCCTCCACGCCCAAGCCCTCCACACCGAGCGCAGCGATATCCGCGCCGCGTTGCAGTCCTCCCGCGAGGCGGTGGCCGCGGCCCAGGCGGCGCTGCAGCGCGCCAAGGATGACGTGGATGAGCACCGCCGCCGCCAGCAGCGCCAGCAGATGGGCAATGCCGCCAATAATATCGTTACCGGCGTGGTCATCGGCCAGATGCTCGGCGGTGGCCGTGGCTTCGGCGGTGGTTTCGGAGGCGGCGGCTTCGGTGGAGGCAGCTTTGGCGGGGGCGACTTCGGCGGCGGTGGCGGCGGTGGCGGCTTCCGCGGCGGCTCCTTCTAGGCCGCCTCGCCCCGCGCGCTCCACGGCCCAGCGGCCCAGCAGCGCCCTCCAGCCCGGCTCTAGGCTCGCGCGCGGGTGGCCCGACTCCCCGGGGCGCTGGGCTAGGTGCGGAGGGTGCGCGGGGTGGTGTCGAGAAGCGCGCAGGCGTAGCTCAAGAACATGGCGTCGAGCTCCGGCAGCTCGCCCACGCTCACACGCAGGCCATCGCCGGCCGGCGCGGTGCTGGCAACCTCGGCGCCCGTGCCGCGGGCCACGATGCGTCGCTCGCGGCGGAAGGGGTTGCGGCGATCGAGAAGGTACTCGCGGTCAGCGCAGGTCGCGCGCAGCCGGGTGACGGTAATCCCGGCCTGGGTGACCGAGAAATCCTCGCCCGCCGGGGTCTGCGCGCGCAGGAAGAACCGCGGGGAGGAAGAATCCAGCGAGGACTCCAAAGCTAGGCGCTCGCCGGTCGCGGTGGCAAGCACGCCGTCGCGCACGGAGGCAAGCTCGTGCCCCTCGGCGTTGGTGAGCGCGCCCGCGCGCCAGGTCCACTGCGCAGTCATTAGAGGATGAACAGCGCGATGAGGGCGACGATGGACGCTAGGACCAAGGTGATGATCCAGGCCCAGGCTTTGCCCTGGGTGGTGGCATCCAAGATGACGCGGGTAAACCAGCTCAGGCCGGCGATTTCCGCGGTGGTCAAGCCCTCGGCATCGTGCTCGAATTCGAGGATGGCCTTGCGCACGCCGGAATTGCGGGCGGTAAACTGCCCTATCTTTTCGTCATCGACGTCATCGATGATCCAGTCGCCGCTGTTTTCGTTGATGAAGGTGAAGGTACGGCCGTTGAGCGATGCCTCTAAGCGCTTATCGCGGCCGAGGCGGCCGGCGAGGCGGTAAATGGAGCCATCGGCAAGCGTGGCAGAAGCGCCAAGGTCACTGACCTCGGTGCGCCAGAAGTGGCCGTCCACCTCCGCGGAATGCTCCGAGAATACGCCCAGCTGCTCCGGGCCTTCCTCGGCCAAGAGCACGGGCTTTGCGCGGTCGGAGCGATCCCAGCTGGTGTAATGCATTACTAGCACCCAATCAGGCGGGCAGCGAGGTAAGCCTCGAGGTCATCGAGCTTCACACGCTCCTGCTCCATGGTGTCGCGCTCACGCACGGTTACGGCATCGTCCTCGAGGGTGTCGAAGTCGAAGGTGACACAGAACGGGGTGCCGATCTCATCCTGGCGGCGGTAGCGGCGGCCGATGGCGCCGGAGACGTCAAAGTCCACGTTCCAGTAGGCGCGCAGCTTATCGGCCAGCTTGCGGGCGGGCTCGGAGAGCTCTTCCTTCTTCGACAGCGGCAGGACGGCTACCTTGACCGGTGCCAGGCGGCGGTCAAGGCGCAGGACGACGCGCTTATCCGTGCCGCCCTTGGCGTTCGGAGCCTCTTCCTCGTCGTAGGCATCCACCAGGAAGGCCATCATGGAACGGCCCAGGCCGGCGGCCGGCTCGATAACGTACGGGATCCAGCGCTCCTCGTTGGCCTGGTCGTAGTAGGACAGGTCCTCGCCCGAGCCCTTGGCGTGAACGGACAGGTCATAGTTCGTGCGGTTGGCCACGCCTTCCAGCTCACCCCACTTGGAGCCCTTGAAGCCAAAGGCGTACTCCACGTCCACGGTGCGCTTGGAGTAGTGGGAGAGCTTTTCCTTCGGGTGCTCGTACAGGCGCAGGTTTTCTTCCTTGATGCCCAGGTCCACGTACCAGTTGTAGCGGTCATCAATCCAGTACTGGTGCCACTCTTCGTCCTCGCCCGGCTTGACGAAGAACTCCATCTCCATCTGCTCGAACTCGCGGGTACGGAAGATGAAGTTGCCCGGGGTGATCTCGTTACGGAAGGACTTGCCGATGTTCGCGATGCCAAACGGCGGCTTCATGCGCGAGGAGGTCATCACGTTCTTGAAGTTGACGAAGATGCCCTGTGCAGTCTCTGGGCGCAGGTAGTGCAGGCCTTGCTCATCGTCCACCGGGCCGAGGAAGGTCTTGAGCAGACCGGAGAAGGCCTTTGGCTCGGTCCAGTCACCCGGCTGACCAGTTTCTGGATCATTGATATCTGCCAAGCCGTTTTCTGGCTCGTGGCCATGCTTCTCCTCATAGGCCTCAATGAGGTGGTCGGCACGGTAGCGCTTGCCGGTGTGGCGGGATTCCACCAGCGGGTCAGAAAAGACCTCGACGTGACCGGAGGATACCCAGACCTGACGCGGCTGGATGACGGAGGTATCTACGCCCACGACGTCTGCGCGGGACTGAACCATGTGGCGCCACCACTGGCGCTTAATGTTTTCCTTGAGCTCTACACCAAGAGGTCCGTAATCCCACGCGGAGCGGGAACCGCCGTAAATTTCACCTGCCTGGTAGACCAAGCCGCGGCGCTTACACAGGTTTACAACGGTATCGATGACGGATGCCATGAGTTTTCGGACTCCTCTGGTAGGGGACAGTCTTGACAATCTCGTTCAGTCTAACCCGTAGCGCTTGCCGGCGGTGGGATTGGGGCATGAATTTAATTTGAAATATATACGAGTTATTGAACGCATCGGGTAATATAAGAGTAACCGACAGGTAATAGGTATTTAATTGAAGGTGACTTTCCCTATGACGACCACTGACACGGCCCTTAATGCTTCCGCGGCTGCCGGCGTGATCGCTGCCCTCGATTCGCCCCTACGCATCGCAATCATTTCTCGCTTGGCCGAGCGCGATCACTTTGTCCACGAGCTGGTCAAGGCCACCGGCAAGTCCCAGCCGCTTATCAGCCAGCACCTGCGCGTACTCAAGCAGGCGGGCATCGTTGATTCCGAGCGCAGCGGCCGCGAGGTAACCTACTCGCTCATTGCGCCGCAGGTTTTGGACCTGCTTGCCGACGCCGCCAAGATCGCCTCCTAGCCCCTCCCCTCCTGCATAAAAAGCCGCCTGACTGTGCAGTTATTGAAAAACTATTGATAATGTTAAGGGCATGGCTTTACATGACAGTATTCCCAAACTAGGCGCGCGCAATACCAAGCAGCGCACCGCAGTGGTTGAGGTACTGCGGGAAATGGAGAAATTCGCCTCTGCCAAGGAGATCTACCACGAGCTCCAGGAGCGTGAGGAGAAGGTGGGCCTGACCACCGTGTACCGCACCCTGCAGTCCCTGACCGATATCGATGCAGTGGACGCCCTCCACATGCCCAATGGCGAAACCCTGTACCGCCATTGCGATACCGACGCCCATCACCACCACTTGGTATGCACCAAGTGCGGCCGCACCGAGGAAATCGATGGCGGTCCCATTGAAAAGTGGGCCACCTCCGTGGCCAAGGAGTACGGCTTCGAGCTCACCGGCCACGATGCCGAAGTCTTTGGCATCTGCAGCGACTGCGCCGCCTCTGCCTAATCACGCTCGCGCTTCCTTGCGAAGCCGCCTCTCCCCTAACCTCAGACTCCAACTTCCGGAGCCTGAGGTTTTTCTTTAGCAACTGCCGCGATAGTAAAGCCTCCTTTACAGTAAAGGACCCTTGACATATAGTGTGTGTCAAGCACACTTTACAAACCGTTGCTACAGGAGGTTTCCATGCAGACCACTCGCTTTGGCCGCCCCAAGTTTGGCGGCTCACAAGCCAAGCTCATAACTTTATCCGTTGCTGCAGGCGCGGCCCTTGCGGCGGCAGCCGGTGCCATCGTGGCCGCTTTCGTACACGATGATTCGCCCCTACTAGCGTTTGCCGTGTACGCACTGTGCCTACTGCCTGTTACTACGACGGCTAGCTGGCTATTCATGGTGGATCGGGACACCATCCGTGGGGCAACACCCGATCCGGAAAATTCCATCGAATCCCATTGGTATTCGCAAGCCTCGGAAAACACCCTGCACGCCATGCTTTTTGGCATTGGCGGCCTCGGCGTGGTCTCTTCTTTTTGGGACTTCCGCGTTTCGGGCTCCCTGCTCACTATCATCTTGGGAGTCTTTGTCACCGGGACCTTTGGTATTAGCTACTTTGCCCACAAACGGGCAGCGAGCTAAGCCATGGACAATCGGCTAAAAGAGATTCGCGAGAGCCAAGGACTCTCGCAGCAGGGCTTGGCCACCGAGCTAGGCGTTTCGCGCCAAACGGTCATCAGTATTGAAAAGGCACGCTACGATCCTTCGCTCCCCCTCGCTTTTCAGATCGCGCGCCACTTTTCCTGCTCAATCGAGGATATCTTTATCCCCTAGGTATAAACGCACACCGCTTCGGTGCTGCGCGTTACTTCTTAACGCCTCCGAAGCGGCGGTCGCGCCGCGCGTATTCCTCGATAGCGGCAAAAAGGTCCTCCGGGGTGAAATCTGGGAAGAGCTTATCCTGGTAAATCATCTCCGCATACGCGGACTGCCACAGCAGGAAATTGGAGGTGCGCTTCTCACCGGACGGGCGCAGGAAGAGATCTACATCCGGCATGCCTGGGTCATAGAGGTGCTGCGCGATGGTCTCTTCCTTAATATCGCGCGGGTTGAGCTCGCCGGCGGCAACCTGCTTGGCGATGTCCCTAAAGCCATCCACCAGTTCTGCCCTACCGCCGTAGTTGACGCACATGGCCAAGGTCATCTTGGTATTGTCCTTGGTCAGCTCCTGGGCAGCCTCGAGCTCTTTAATCACTGAGCGCCACAGGCGCGGGCGGCGGCCGGCCCACACTACGCGCACACCGCGCTCATTGAGCCACTGGCGCTGGCGGCGCAACACGTCACGGTTAAAGCCCATAAGGAAGCGGACCTCCTCTGGGCTGCGGCGCCAATTTTCCGTGGAGAACGCATACGCGGAAAGGTAGGGAACGCCGGCGGCAAGGCAGGCATCGACGACGTCGAGAAGCACGGCTTCGCCGCGCCTATGTCCCTCGGTGCGCTTCATGCCTTTTTCCTGGGCCCAGCGGCCATTACCGTCCATGACCAGCGCAATATGGCGGGGCATGAACTCATCCGGGATATTCGGTGGGGTCAAAGTGCGGTTCGGGTCTGGCGTAATCACGGGCTATATTCTACTGCTCCATTACCTGCAATGCGGAAACATTGCGCTCCATGTGCCACTGCAGGTGCGCCCGCGCTAGGCGATGCCCCTCCTGCTTTTGCGCATTCGTTGAATTCGTTGGATAGTTATGCGATAAAAGCCACAGGTGATGCAGGGTTTCGGGATCCACCTCCGCGGCACCCGGCGGCCGGCATTCGTGGCACGCCGCTCCGCCGACCGCCGGGTGAAAGGCGTGGTGCGGGCCGGGCCGGTTGCACTGTGCACAGTTAAAAAGGCTCGGCGCCCAACCGGCATGCGCCATCGCCTGCAATAAGAAGGCATCCAGCGTCATGGTTGGGTCCGCGGTCTGGAGCTGCCCCAAGGTCGCGGTGACGGATTCGTAGAGGTAGGGGTCATGGTCGGCGTCGGCAAAAGCAAGACGCTCTGCCGATTCCAATACCGCGCAGGCTGCCGTGTAGCGCTCATAGTCCTCAATGAGGCGCGCGCCAAAGTAATCCACCGTATCCGCCTGGGAAATGGTGGCTAGATTTTTGCCCACATACAGCTGAACATCAAGGTTGACGAAGAGCTGCAGCCGCGAACCAAAGCGCGACTTGGCACGGCGCACGCCCTTGGCCACCGCGCGTACAAGACCGTGATCGCGGGTGAGCAGGACGATGACGCGATCGGCCTCGCCAAAATCATAGGTGCGGATGACCACTGCGCGGTCACGATAGTTCTCGCGCATAGTGGTTTAAAACCCGAGCCTGCCCAGCGACTTCGGGTCAGACTGCCAATTTTTCAACACCTTGATGCGCAGGTCCAAGTACACGTTTTGGCCCAGCAGCTTAATAATCTCCTTGCGGGCATTGCCCACGATGCGACGGAAGCGCAGGCCATCCTTACCCTCGATAATGCGCTTTTGGCCGGGGCGCTCCAGGTACAAAATGGCGTGGATATCCAGCACGCCCTCGCGGGTGCGCGACGGCAGCATCTCATCGACCTGCACCGCCACCGAGTGCGGCAGTTCCGCTTTCAAGCCAGATAGGGCGGCCTCACGAATGAGTTCCTCGATGCGCTTTTCTTGGCCTTCATCGGTGATGTGGTCATCCGGGTAGAACTTCGGGCCTTCTGGCAGGTGATCCACGATGACCTGCACCAGCTCATCAAGCTGCACGCCCTCCTTGGAGGACACCGGTATGACTACCGCATTCGGGTCATCCTGAGAGAGCAGTTCGTGCAGGGCTAGAAGCTGGGCGCCTACCTGATCCTTGCTGGCCTTATCCAGCTTGGTGACGATGCCGATGATCGGCGTTTTCGGCGCAATGGAGCGCACGTTATCCAAAATCCAGCGGTCACCAGGGCCGATTTTTTCATCGGCCGGGATGGTCAGACCAATAACGTCCACATCAGCGTATGTATCCTTGACTACCTCGTTGAGGCGCTCACCCAACAGGGTGCGCGGGCGGTGCAGACCCGGCGTATCCACGACGATAACCTGGGCATCATCGCGGTGTACCAAGCCACGGATGGTGTGGCGGGTAGTCTCCGGCTGGTCGGCCGTAATCGCAATCTTCTGGCCCACCAGGGCATTGGTCAGCGTGGACTTGCCGGTATTCGGGCGCCCGACAAAGGATACGAAGCCCGAGCGGAAACCCTCCAGGGTATCGGTGTATTGCGAATAATCAAGCGGGGCTGCCGTATTCTCGGCGCCTTCCGACACGGCATCATCGGGGTCTGCTGGCAGGCCCTCGAATGCCGCATCAAACTGTGCATCAAAATCAGAACTCATTACCCGCAATAATAGCCCACGGAGTCAAGATCTCCGATAAATAGCAGACGACTTATCCGCAAATATTAGTACCGGTAGCACGGTGTATACCCCGTTCAAATGATTCCATCGATGCACCGAGCGAATTGGTGCAAATGTCGACAAGCCAATGATACGGACGAATAATCGCAAGCTAGCGTAGCCGACACTTTCTAACCTGCGAGTACGACCGCATTTGTCACCGGATCGCCAATTTCTCGAGACTATTCCTCATTTCGAAGGAACCTAAAGACCGGCTACGATTCCAGCTTCTCAGCTGAAGGTGGGTTACGCTAACCAATTCAGAGGCAAGAGAGTTCAGAACAGCAGCATTTCTACTATGCAGTGTGCTGGGGAATATAGTCTCGCGGTCATTATGCCCTCGAAGCGTCTGAGCGAGAATTCATTTGTTTTCAGCTCTCCGCTACATGCACTCGTTTAGAGCTAGTCTAAGATTACAATCCCCGGACACTCGTACAGCCAAAAATAAATGTTTAGCCTTAAAGAGAAATACCCAGAGCTAGCCGCAAGTCTTCATCCTGATCTAAATGAAGGTCTAACTGCAGAAGAAATCACGCCCGGCTCACACAAAATCGTACGGTGGAAATGCCCTAAAGGACATGTTTGGGATCGGCCAGTATGCAGGCAAGTTCGAAGCGGAAAATGCCCGGTTTGCATTGGCAGGAAAGTGATGGCCGGATTCAACGATCTCAGAACCACTCACCCTGAGTTAGCTGAAGAATGGCACGCTTCGAAAAATGGTTCACTTGAGCCTTCTCAAGTTAGCAAAGGCTCTACCAAAAAAGTCTGGTGGCAATGCTCCGTTGATCCTGAACACGAGTGGCAATCCACCGTCAACAACCGCACAAATCTTGGTAGAGGATGCCCAGTGTGCGTCGGCCAGAAAAGGCTAAAAGGCTTCAACGACCTCTTCCATACCCATCCAGAAATCGCATCAACATGGCATCCGACTCTGAATGGGGAACTAACGCCATCAGACGTTGGCAAAGGATCTATCAATCTCGTCTGGTGGCAGTGCGATTTAGGCCATGCCTGGAAATCTTCTCCTAATAATAGAATCAAGCAAGGGTGCCCCTATTGTTCCGGCAAGAAAGTTCTCCCAGGCTTCAACGACCTTGCTACGACTCATAGCAGTCTTGCCAATGAATGGCATCCCACGAAAAACCTAGACCTGACACCAAATTCAGTTTCTCATGGAAGTGGTAAGAAAATTTGGTGGATATGCAGGTTAGGCCATGAATGGAGCGCAAGTTGTGGGTCCAGATCGAGTGGACACGGATGTCCAGTTTGCGAAGGCCAGGCAATAGCTATAGGCCAAAACGATCTCGAGACGACAAACGAGCAATTATCGCACGAGTGGCATAAAGCAAAAAATGGCAATTTAACGCCTCAAAAGGTGACCGCTGGAAGCGATAGAAAGGTATGGTGGCTTGGTCCATGCGGCCACGAGTGGCAGGCTTCTATTGGGCAGAGAGCCCGAGGAAGAGGCTGCCCAATTTGCGGGAACGACATCGTAGTTCCAGGAATTAACGACCTCTCCACCACTCACCCTGAGATTGCCAACGAATGGCACCCCTCAAAGAACGGCAATTTAACCCCGAAAGCAGTTTCAGCTGGCAACAACAAGAAGTTTTGGTGGAAGGGTCTGTGCGGGCATGAATGGAGTGCAATTTTAGCCAATAGAACTCGCCTTCACGCAGGCTGCCCCTACTGCTCAGGCGCCAAAGTATTGCCTGGATTTAATGATCTCGGCACTCGCAGACCCGAATTAGCCGCGGAATGGCACCCAACATTAAACGGTAGCCTGAAACCCCAATTCGTTAGCCCAGGTTCAAAGCTTTCTGTTTGGTGGAAAGGGCAAGATTGCGGGCATGTTTGGCAGCAACGAGTAAACCAGCGCTCGCGCGGTCACGGCTGTGTGGTGTGTTGGAAACCTTGGTCTTTAGCTGAAAAGCAGATTGTGAAATTTATTGAAAGCGAATTTCCAACTCTTCAGCTAAGAGAAAACTTTCGCGGTGACTTTTTGGGATTACTTGAACTCGATATCTTTTTAGAAGAATTTCATCTGGGAATTGAATTCAACGGGAATTACTGGCACGACGAATCGCGCGATCCTTCCATCCGAGAACGCCACCTACGCAAACAGCGGCTATGCGAGCAAGCCGGCGTCCGCCTGGCAGTGGTTTGGGAAGATGACTGGAGGAATCGCCAAGAGGAAGTAAAGAGCGAACTCATAAAGATCGTTGAAGGAGCTACACCGCCTTGCTGGATGCGTATGTTTCGTTCGTAGAGTGAGAAACAACAGCCTTTGGGCTTTCCCATCGAATCCCTTTGCAGGAAAGTCCCGTTCAAGAGAGCGCATTCGGATGGCAGCATCCATATGCTTCAGGATCTATGGGAAGTCGTGGCCAGAAGGACACTGTTTCTGGGGCTTCCTTCTCCCACTGCATGCGTTTTGAATTTAGCGATTCAATGTCAGTGGGCTCATTCTGAAACAAGCCCACTGAGGGAAGAAAATCTAAAGCTCCTCGGCGCTGAATTGCATGCGCGGGTGCGCAAAGACGTCCTGGGACTGGATGAGCTGGAGCTCGGCCGTCTCTGCTTCGTAGGTGTTTTCCAGCAGGTCATACACGGAGGAGGCGGTGCGGCGCAGGGACTCCTTGACGTCGCTGGTCTCGGTGTAGTGGCCGGTAAACAGGGCGGCGGTGACGTCGCCGGAGCCGTTGCGCTTGAACGGCAGTAGCGGCGTGGACACGAGGAAGGCGCGGTCGCCGTCGACGGCGAGCATCTCAATCTGGTCGTCGGCAGTCTCGGGGCGCCTAACGGAGGTAACCAAAACGGTCTTCGGACCGATTTCCTGCGCCTTCTTCACTGCGTCGAGGGTTTGCTCAAGGGTGCCCACCTCAGAATCGGTAAGGTAGCCCAACTCAAACAGGTTCGGGGTGATGATATCAGCGACGGGCACGACGCGGTCGCGCAAAAGCGGCGGAATCTCATCGGAGACGAAGCAGCCGGACTTAGCATTGCCCATCACCGGATCACAGGCGTAGAGGGCCTTGGGGTTGGCGGCCTTGATGCGGCGGACGGTTTCCACGATGGCGTCGGCAATGTCGGCGCCTCCCTGGTAGCCAGAAAGGATGGCGTCGATCTGCGGGAAGGCGCCGCGCTTCTCAATGCCGTCGATGATGGAAGTGACGTCGCTGGCGGGAATCATCGGTCCGCCCCAGTCGCCGTAGCCGGTGTGGTTGGAGAAATTCACCGTGTGAACCGGCCATATCTCATGGCCAGCGCGCTGCAAGGGAAAGACGGCCGCGGAGTTGCCAACGTGGCCGTAGGTGACGTGGGACTGGATGGAAAGGATAGTCATAGCTATCCATTGTGCTACGCTGCCCGCGCGCTCACCAAGGAAAAGACAAAAATTATTCTTCCGGGCGATCTTGTGGCTCGCCCACCGCAGGGATTCCGCCGCCGGGAACCTGCTTGTCTAGATTGGCGCGCTCGGCGGCGTCAGGAAAAGCCTTCGGGCCAGAAGGCTTGGGCTGATAGGAAACACCACGCTCGGCTGCATCGTCGTACCAATCCGCGAGCAGCTCGTTTTGGCGGCCGAACATTTCCTTCTCCTCGGCCGGAGTGGAGTGGTCATAGCCCAGCAGGTGCAGGCAACCATGGACGGTAAGCAAGGCCAGCTCGTGGCCGAGGGAGTGGCCGGCGGCCTCCGCCTGGCGCAGGGCAAACTCGGGGCACAGGACGATATCGCCCAGCATGGCCGGGCCTGGGTCGGCGGCATCGGGGCGGCCGCCACCGGCGATGGCGCCAGGGGTGAGCTCATCCATGGGGAAGCTCATGACATCGGTGGGGCCTTCCAGATCCATCCAGCGCACGTGCAGATCCTCAATGGTCTTCAGATCCACACAGGTGATGGTGCACTCAGCATCAGGGTTGATGTCCATGGCGCCGAAGGCATAAGAGGCGACGTCAATCAGCATCTCCTCGTTAACGCCTTCGAAGCCGGATTCATTGAGAAACTCGATACTCATTCCATTCCCTCGTATTCTGCGGCTTTCTTATTATCAAAGGTCTCATAGGCATTGACGATGCGCCCGACCAGTTGGTGGCGCACCACGTCTTTGGAACCCAGGTCCGCGAAGTGAATATCTTCCACGTTGCGCAGGATGCGGCGCACGATGCGCAGGCCGGAGACCTGGCCGTGTGGAAGGTCTACCTGGGAGACATCGCCGGTGACCACAATCTTGGAGCCAAAGCCCAGGCGAGTCAGGAACATCTTCATCTGCGCGGGCGTGGTGTTTTGGGCCTCATCAAGGATGACGAAGGCATCGTTCAACGTGCGGCCGCGCATATAGGCCAGCGGGGCGACCTCGATGATGCCGGCCTCCATGAGCTTAGGAATCATTTCTGGGTCGAGCATGTCCCGCAGGGCGTCATAGAGCGGGCGCAGGTAAGGGTCAATCTTGTCATTGAGCGTGCCTGGCAAAAAGCCGAGCTTCTCCCCTGCCTCCACGGCAGGGCGAGTGAGAATGATGCGCGAGACCTGCTTGGTCTGTAGCGCCTGCACGGCCTTGGCTACCGCGAGGTAGGTCTTGCCGGAACCGGCCGGGCCGATGCCGAAGACCACGGTATTATCGTCGATGGCCTGCACGTATTCGGACTGCCCCACCGTCTTCGGGCGAATGGCTTTGCCGCGGCGCTTAACGATGTCCGCCGCCAGCGCCGCCGAGACCGACTGCGGTGCCTCCACGGCCACCATGTCCATGGTGTGCTTGACCGTATCGGTGGATACGGCGTGACCGCGGCGGGCGATGGCCTCGAGCTCGTCGAGGATCTTGGCGGCACGGGCCACCTCATAATCGGGGCCCGTGACGGTGACGACATTGCCGCGAGCAAAAAGGTCCGCATCTAGGCGGTTATTGAGCACGCGCAAGTTATCGTCCGCGCTACCTAGCACGCTGCTGACGTAGGCGGAATCTAGCTCACATTTCTTCGTGATGATAGGCACGTGCTTTAGGCTACCAGCGCCGCCTACCAACGCTCGGTGCGCATGCCGATTGCCGCCAGCGCCACCATTGCCGCACTCGCTGTACGCAGCACTTCCGGGCCAAGCTTGATGGGCATGGCGCCGGCTTCTTTGAGGCGATCGAGCTCGGCGTCGCCAATGCCGCCCTCGGGACCGACGAGCAGGACGACATCCTCTGTGAGCGGCACGTCCTTGATGGAGGCGGTAGCCTCTTCGTGCAACACGAGCACGGTGGGTGCGGTGGAGGAAGCGCCGTCGCGGCCACTGGTGAGCTCTTGAGCGAGCTGCGGGGTGGTCAGCGGGCCGCGCACCTGTGGGATGCGGGCGCGACGGGATTGCTTGGCCGCGGAATCGGCGGCCGCCTGCCATTTGGCCACCGCCTTCGGCGCCTTCTTACCATCCCATTTAGCCACGCAGCGATCCGCCTGCCAGGCGATAATCTCATCCGCGCCGGCCTGGGTACCAAGATCCACTGCGAGCTCGGCACGCTCGGATTTCGGGATGGCCTGCACCACGCTCACCCGCGGGGTGGGATCGGGCGCGGTGTCGATGGAGTCGACCGTGCCCTCCAGGGAGTCCTTGCCCGAGGTAGCGGTGATGGTGAGGGTAAGGCGGGTACCGGTGCCGTCGATAAGCTCAAGGCGCTCGCCCTCCCCCATGCGCTTGACCGTTACGGCATGGCGGGCCTCCGGGCCAGAAAAACTGAAGGCCTCGCCGGTGCGCGCGGCGGAAAGATCCGGGTGGATGAAGACGGGCAGCGACATTAGCGGCGGAACTTATCGCGGATGCGGCTGAAGAAGGATTCCTCTTGGCCATCGCCGGTGGTGCGCACGCGCGCGCCCTCGTCGCGGGAGTTGCGGATCTTCTCCAGGGATTCGCGGGTCTTGCGGTCCAGGTCCTTCGGCACAACGACGTCCACGTGGGCAAAGAGGTTGCCGTAGCCATCGGTGCGCAGGCGCGGCATGCCGGCGCCATCGACCTTGATGGACTCGCCCGGCTGGGTGCCCGGCTCGATATCGATGGTGAGCTCTTCGCCATTGAGCTGGTCGATGGTGAAGTTGGTGCCCAAGGCGGCGTCAATCATCGGCACGCGCACGGTGAGGTTCAGGTCATCGGCATTGCGCTGGAAGACGGGGTGATCCTCCGTGTGGACCTCAACGTAGAGATCGCCGGCCGGGCCACCGCCGTGGCCGACCTCTCCCTGGGAGGCCATGCGGATGCGCATGCCATCATTGATGCCGGCCGGGATATTCACGGTGAGATCGCGGCGCTTCTTCACGCGGCCATCACCGGCGCAGTGGTTGCACGGATCGGTGATGACCTCGCCAAAGCCCTGGCACTTCGGGCACGGGCGGGTGGTCATGACGTTGCCCAAGAAGCTGCGCTGCATCTCCTGGATTTCACCCATGCCATTGCAGTTATCGCAGGTAACCGGCTTGGCCTTGGACTCGGAGCCGGTGCCACCGCAGCTATCGCACAGCACCGCGGTATCCACGGTGACCTTCTTCTTCAGGCCGGTATAGGCCTCTTCCAGGGTGATGCGGGTGCGCAGCAGGGCATCGTTGCCCGGCTGGACGCGGGACTTCGGCCCACGGGAACCGCCGGTACCGCCGCCAAAGAATTCGGCGAAGATATCGCCGAGGCCGCCGCCACCGAAGCCGCCAAAGCCCCCGGCGCCGGCACCGCCGCCACCCTGCTCCATGGGGTCGCCGCCCATGTCTACGATCTGGCGCTTTTGCGGATCCAGCAGGACCTCCTGGGCCAGCGCGGCATCGCGGAACTTTTCCGCGGCAGCGTCATCATCCGGGTTCAGATCCGGGTGATACTTGCGGGCCATTTTGCGGTAGGCCTTTTTAATCTCCTGGTCAGTTGCGTTTTTATCAACACCGAGGATGCCGTAATAGTCACGAGCCACTGTAAGAGATATTCCTTCTAATTCGTCTTGTTGGGGTTAACTTGAAAAAATAATGCGCGGCCAGCCAGTTTACTCGCACTGCTCGCCGGCCAAAATTTCGCTCACATACCGTGCAACGGCAGAGACCTTAGAAATTGTTCCCGAGTAATCCATAAAGGTAGGCCCCACCACGCCGAGGCCGCCGAGTGTAGCCACCTCATCGCCGGTGCCCAGGCCGTAGCCTGTAGCCACCACGGAGGCTTGGCGCAGCTGGTCTTCCTCGTTTTCCTCACCGATAACCACGGAGACGTTGCCCAAATCGGGCACGCGGGCAAGCAGCTTGAGGACGACGACCTGCTCCTCTAGTGCCTCAATAATCTTGGGCAAACCTTCCGGAAACTCGCGCGCCACGCGCGTGAGGTTGGAGGCGCCGGCCATAATGAGCCGGTCGGAGGGCTGTTCCACTAGGGTCTCGATGAGCGTGGTGGCCACCTTGAGCACGTGGTGGCGGATATCCAAGGGGGCGTCGTCGACGAGGTGGGCGAGCTCCACGGAGGCGTCGCTAAGCGTCTTGCCCACTAGTGCGCTATTGACGATGTCGCGCAGGCGGATGGTCTGGTCCTGGTCGATGATTTCATCGAGCTCCACATTGCGCTGGTCCACGCGGCCGTTATCGGTGATAAGCACCAGCAGCAGGCGCACTGGGGACAGCGCCACGACCTCGCAGTGCTTGACGCGCGAGACCTTGAGGTTGGGCAGCTGGACGACGGCCGCCTGCTTCGTCACCTGCGCCAATAGCTGCACCGAGCGGCGCAGCACATCCTCCAAGTCGACGCCGCCTTCCAAGAAGTTGAGCATGGCGCGGCGCTCCGGGGCCGACAGCGGCTTAACCTCGTGGAGAGAGTCCACAAAGTGGCGGTAGCCCTGCTGGGTGGGCACGCGGCCGGAGCTGGCGTGCTGCTGGGAGATAAGGCCCTGGGATTCGAGCACGGCCATGTCATTGCGGATGGTGGCCGAGGAAACTCCCAGCTGGTAGCGCTCTAGCAGCGACTTAGAACCAACCGGCTCCTGGGAGGCAATATAGTCCGCCACGATGGCGCGCAGGACTTCCTTGCGGCGGGCATCGGTTGAGGTAGACACTATGGCGCTCCTATTCGCTGCGGCGAATGATAAAATCTTTAAAATTCGGGACGGTGTACCGGACTTTACCGTGTTCAGGGGAATAAATGAGACCTTTGTTTATGAGCTTAGCCCGAACCGGACCAAGAGCCTTATTATCCTTCCCAAGGCGTTCACCGATTTCTTTTGTTTCCGCTGAACCATCGCCTAAGGCTGCCATGGCACTGAGATAGTCTCTTTCAGCTGGCGTAGCTCGATCCCAGCGGGCTTGGAAGAAGCTTGCGCCTGAAGGAACCAGTCCACCAGTCACGGCAAAAGACTAACAAGAAAATGGCGGAATAACAGGTTTCTCATCGACTGAGTCAAAACTAACTGGTTTGGTTTCTACTGAACTAAATCTAAAGGTCTGGGAACGAGGATTAGGTTTCTTCGGCGACGAGGAGATCGGTGATGATGCCATCGGCCAGCAGGCGGCCGGGCTTCGTGATGCGTACGCGATCGCCAGCGCGCTCGAGCAGGCCGCGGCCGATAAAGCGTTCGAGGGCGGGCGCGGCGTGGGCATCGAGCCAGGCCTCCGGGATTCCCTCGCGCAGACGCAGGCCGAGCATGATTTTCTCCATGTGGCGGTCGGCGTCGGTAAGCGTCTCGGTTTCTTTGATGGGCAGCTCGTCGCGGCCGAGGGCATCGATATAGCGCGAGGGGTGCTTGACGTTAAAAAAGCGCTCGTTGCCCAAATGCGAGTGGGCGCCTGGGCCGGCGCCCCACCAATTGCCGTCTACCCAGTAGATGCGGTTGTGCTCGCACTCGCCGCCGGGCTTGGACCAGTTGGAGACCTCGTACCACTCAAAGCCTTCTGCCTCGAGGGTGGAGGAAATCATCTCATAGCGCCGAGCCAGCACGTCCTCATCGGGGGCGGGCAGGATACCCTTGTTGACCTTGCGCGCCATGCGGGTGCCGTCTTCTACGATGAGCGAATAAGCACTGACGTGGTCCGCGCCGGTTTCTAGCACGCGATCGAGGGTCTCGCGCACGTTGTCATCGGTTTCGGTGGGAGTGCCGTAGATCATGTCCAGGTTGACGTGCTCGAAGCCGGCGGCGCGGGCCTCGCGGGCGGCGGCAAAGGCGCGGCCGGGGGTATGGGCACGCTCGAGGACCTGGAGAACGCCCGGGGATGCGGACTGCATGCCGAGGCTGATGCGGGTATAGCCGGCGTCGGCAAGCTGGGCAAAATACTCCGGTGAGGTGGACTCCGGGTTGGATTCAGTGGTGACCTCCGCCCCAGGCTTCAGGCCGAAGGTGGAACGGACGGTGTTCAGGATGCGGCTCAGGCCCTGCCCGCCCAGCAGCGAAGGCGTGCCGCCGCCAATGAATACGGTCTCGGCCGGGCGGCCCACGCGCGCGGCCGCCAATTCCAGCTCGCGGTCCAAGGCATCCAGGTAGGGCCCAGTGAGATCGCGCGAGCTGCCAAGCTCGCCCGGGGTATAGGTATTGAAATCGCAATACCCGCAACGAGTGGCACAGAAAGGAACGTGGATATACAGCCCGAAGGGTTCAGTCATGGATAAAACCCTAATAGGCCGGGAACAAAATGGCCGAAAGCGGGGTTGAGCATGTAGTATGTTTCCATCTTCCCAAGTAGAAAGGCACCCTCAGTGGAACCTCCGAGTCGATGTCCCTACCTCCTTCTAGGCGGTGGGGAGTAAATCATGTTATCGGCTATTTTGATGATCCTGGCCGGCTTCGTAGTCATTGGCCTCATCATCGTCGCGAACGCATACTTCGTGGCCCAAGAATTTTCCTTTATGTCCGTGGATCGCACGCAGCTGCGGACCCAGGCTGCTGAGGGGGATAAGACAGCCCAACGCGCGCTGGCTATTACTCAGCAGACCTCCTTCATGCTCTCGGGCGCGCAGCTCGGTATTACGATTACCGGCCTGCTCATCGGCTATGTGGCCGAGCCGCTCGTGGGCCAGGGACTGGGTACGTTGCTTGGCGGCGTCGGCGTTCCGTCCGCAGTGTCAGTCACCGTTGGTACCATCGCGGCACTTTTCATCTCCACGATTGCGACGATGCTGTTTGCGGAGCTCTTCCCCAAGAACTACACCATCGCCGCACCGATGAAGACGGCGCGCTGGCTGGCCGCCTCCACGCAGCTCTACCTGCGACTATTTGGCTGGCTCATCCACTTCTTCGAGTACTCTTCCAATGCCATCCTTAAGGTCTTTGGCATCGAACCGGTAGAAGACGTGGACTCCTCCGCCACCGCCGATGACCTGGAATCCATCGTGGATTCCTCCCATGAGGCCGGCGATCTGGATGAAAATACCTACATGGTGCTCGACCGCCTGCTGGACTTCCCCGAGCACGACGTGGAGCACGCCATGATTCCGCGCTCCCGCGTGGACGTCATTGACCCGGACACCACCCTCGGTGAGGTCCGCGAGATGATGTCTACCGACCACACGCGCTACCCCGTCATCGACGATGAGCACAATCCAATCGGCGTGGTGCATCTTATCGACGTCCTGGGAAGCGACCTGCCCGCCGCCACCAAGGCCACCAGCATCATGCAGGAGGCCGTCGTGGTCCCTGAGTTGATGCCGCTGCCGGATGTGGTGGAAGAGCTGCGCGATAGCGACCAGAAGATGGCGTGCGTGATCGATGAGTACGGCGGCTTCGTAGGCATCGTGACCATGGAGGACTTGGCCGAGGAAATCTTGGGCGATGTCACCGATGAGCACGATATCGAAGAAACCGAGGAAATCACCGAGCAGGACGAATCCCACTGGTTGGTCGACGGCGATACGCCGATTGATGAGATCGAGCGCGCCATCGGCCACGACCTGCCTGAGGGCGACTTTGAGACTGTCGCCGGCCTCGTCATTGCCCACTCCGGTGCTCTGCCTGAGGTAGGCGAGGAACACACCATCCAGCTCGAGGCCGAACCCGATGACTGGGTTGACCACGATGAAGCACCCGTCCGCTCCCTCCGCCTGCGCGTGCAAGAGGTGGACCGCCACGTACCGTCCGTGCTCGCCATCGAGTTGGTGGAGGATTACTCCGACCACTCCGATGATGCCGATAAGAAGGAGGATGCATAATGACCGAATCGTGGTGGTTTAACCTCCTCGTTACCCTCCTTATCATCGCCGCTTCCGGCTTCTTTGTGATTATCGAGTTCTCCTTGATGGGCGCTCGCCGCAACCGCTTGGAAGAGGATGCGGAAAACTCCCGTACCGCCCGCGCCGGATTGCGCTCGCTCAATGAGCTGACCATCATGCTCGCCGGCGCGCAGCTGGGCATTACCGCTGCCACCTTCGTCCTCGGTGCTGTAACCAAGCCCTGGGTGCACCACCTGCTCATGGCGCCGCTGGAGGCCGCAGGCCTACCGCTGGGCATTGCCGACGTCGTCAGCTTCCTCCTCGCACTCTTCGTAGTTACCTTCCTCCACCTCGTTCTAGGTGAGATGGCACCGAAGTCCTGGGCGATTACCCACCCGGAAACCGCCCTACAGGTCATCGCGGTTCCCGCGCGGGGCTTCGTGTGGCTCTTCCGCCCACTGCTGAAGTGGATAAACGTCATGGCAAATAAGCTGGTCGCCATGACGGGTGAGGAACCCGTCGACCGCGCCGGTGCCGCCGGCTATGATGCCGAAACCCTGCGCACCTTGGTTGAGCATTCCCGCGAGACCGGTGCTTTGGACGATGACTCCGCCAACCAGATTTCTGATGTCATCGAGCTGGAGAATTCCACCGTTGGCGCCATGGCCCGCGCCCACGGCTCTGAGGTAGTGCCCCTGCCTTCCGACGCCACCGTGGAGGATCTCCAAGACCTCGTGGTGCGCAAGAACATCATGCGCGTGCTGGTCTTTCCCAAAGACTCCCGCGTCCCGCGCGTGGTCCACGTGCGCGATACCCTGCTGGCCGAGCCGGAGGCCCCGGTACTCGAGTTCTCTCGCCCCGCTCTTTCTGTGTCTTCTTCTACCACCGTGCAAAAGACACTGGACCATATGCGTGCGCGCAATGAACAGCTCGTCATGGTGGGCAAGGCCGATAAGGACAATGCCGTGTGGATCCTTACCTGGGATGACATCATGGGCCAGCTGTGGCCGCAGATTACCGAGCAGCTAGACAAGGTCACCCCTCCCCCGGCCGTCTAGTTCGTGCCGCGTCCTCGCCCGCGCCCGCTTCTTTGTGGCCGGCGCGGGCTTTACCGTTTTTGCACCCACGTGCAAGGGATGTCGCCTCCGACTGTGGATAACTGTGGCCGTAACTTTCCCAGCCGCCACTTCGCTCACTCGCCTTTCCCTGCAGCCTTGTTATCCACAGGCCCGGCCGCCACCTCCTCGCGCCGGCCGGCAGCGTGCCCTTTCCTAGGAGGCATGACACCACCACTGACCAATATCGACTCCATCCGCACCAACCACCCCACCTTTTGGACCGACCTGAAAAACGGCACCTACCTCAAACTCGCACCGCGTATCGCAGTCCGGCGCGATCACTACCACTGCCTCGACTTCCCCTCCCAGCTGCGCCTGCGCGCCATCGCCGCCGCCCGCAGCGCCTATACCGCGGTGCTCATCTCCAAGTCTGCCGCCCGAGTGCACGGACTGTGGGTCATCGCCACGGCCGAGGAAAAGATTGAAATGGCCCTTCCCACCAATACGCTTCCCCACAAGGACCGCCGCCATCCCGAGCGCATCTACCGCAAAGCCTTACTTCCCGAGCCCGTCCTCGTGGACGGCACCCGCTGCGTTTCCAAGGCCCGCGCGGTTATCGACGTCGCCCGCTACCACGGCTTCACCGACGGCCTCATCGCCGCCGACTCGGCTTTGCGTTCCGGCCTCAGCCGAGAAGACCTCAAGGAAGAGTTTGCCCGCATGGGCCGAGTGCGCAATAGCCGCATCGTCCGCGCCGTAATCCACCACGCCTCTTCCCTTTCCCGCTCTCCCTACGAGTCTTTCGCCCGCGCCCTCCTCATTGAGGCCGATTTCCCCTGGCCCATGTTCTTCGAGGCGCCCTTCACCGCGCTGCCCGGCATCACGACCGCCCTATGCATCAACAGCGCCTACCTCATCGACATTATCCCCGCGAAGGCGCTTGCCCATCAGCGTGAGCGCCACCGACGTCTGCGCGAGGCCGGTTTCACCGTCCTCTGCTATACCCCGCGACAGCTCATCGACCACCCCACTCGCTTCCTGACCGACCTCATTTCCACCATCTCCGCCAGACAAAAAGCCGCCCGTTCTGCCTAAGTCCACGCCTCCCGCCTTCCTCTACCCCGTCCTTCGCGCTCACCAGCGGCGCTTTCACCGCGGAATCCGCTGCGCCGGTGAGCGCGAAGGGAGGGCGATGGCGAATGCCTCGCAAGCGAATCCACCGAAACTTCGCCTGCAATAAGGAAAGTCTTACTGGTTGATGCGCCATGGGACGCTATTCTTCGGCGGCATGCCGTGGGTGTAGAAGTAGTCAATGATGGACAGGATGCCCAGCACCGTGCCGCCACCTACGAGTGCAGCCAGGAAAGAGAACCCTACGACGGAAGACATGTCTGCGTCCTGGCCGTCCTTACCGTCCTGGCCTGGAACAACCGCAGCTTCGATAATGGAAAGCTCGGTGGATTCCTCAGAGGGCGGCTCTTCGGTGGCCGCTTCTTCTGCAGAGATCTCCTCAGTAGAAGTCTCTTCTGCGGACTCGGATGGGGTGGTCTCTGCAGAGGTAGCATCCTCAGAAGCCGGAGCCTCGGCGGCCCCCTCCGCACCGTCTACGGCGTACGGGGTGATGGACTCGGCGGCGTCTTCTTCCGCGTCGAGTTCTTCCATCGCCTTATCGCCGGCGTTGTTTTCCTCCAGCAGGTTGCCGTCCTCATCGAATTCGATGCCGTTGAGGCTAACGGTATCGTCGGTGGTCTTTTCCTCAACGAAGGTGGTGTCGTCGGCGGCGACGGCGCTAGAAACGACGGTAATGGAAGAGAAGGTGGCTACGGCCACTGCGCTGGCAATAAGGCGAGAAGTTCGGCGTGCGCCCATGGATTGACTCCCTGTAGATGTGGTTAAAAAATGACATTGCGCGCGCCGCGTGTGGATGGTGCTAGGTCACGGCGTTCGCATGGACGGGGAATACCCTACGGTGCGTTGAGAGTATTTTCTCCTTAGATTTTTACGGTTGATCCAGCAACAATACTGCTGGATACAGCACCCAAGCCGCTGAACAGGCATAATAAAAATTATATGGAACAGCCGTTAACCTAAAATTTCCCTAAATGCTTCCCCGAATTGGGGCACTCTGGCGCAGAAAAACTTCAACGGCCACCGAGAGAGGGAATCTCGGCGGCCGTGAACATCCCCTTGCGTGAAACAAGGAAGGCTATGTGATTTATGCAGTTGTAGCCCGGCGGGCCGCCTCGCGCTTAGCGCGGACCTTTTCCACCACTGCGGCAACGCGGGCGCGCTCTTCTAAGAACTGCGGTGGGTTATGCCCGCGCATCGTGCGGACATAGGCCGGGTGGGTATCAAGCACCGTGTGCTTCCACGCTTGGACCGCAATGAGGGCGGACTCGCCGGTGCGCTTGTACAAGTGCGGCAGCGAGACCATGTCGAGGTTGCGGGCCACGGCGTCGGTTTGTGCAAGCACGTACTCCACTACCTCGCGGAGGTAATCCGCCACGGCCTGGGTGCGAGAGCGCAGGGACTCGGCCAACTCGTGCACCACGATGGGCTTGGAGATGGGGAATCGCTCATCCAATAGGCGCGGGGTTAGTTGTTCCGGCTCTTCCACGTCGTTCACGCCGGAAGAAGCGGCGGAAATGGTGCCGGAGCGCACGCCGGAGACCAGGGCTTGGCGCAGGCCCATCAGCTCACCTACACAACGGCCGGAATCAACGCGGGCGTCTTCGACGATATCGCCTAGCTCAGCCAGGCAATCCATGCACAGCTCTTCGTCCCAATCCTCGATGGCTTCAATGAGGTGCTCGAGGTACTCTGCGACTTCGTCGCCGATATTGTAAATCTCTTGCGTAAGCTCGCGGTGGCGCAGCTCGGCGGCGATTTTGTGCATTGGCTTCGAGCCACTCCTTCCACGGTCCCATTTCTAACCTCTAGTAGAGGTTGAGGTTTGCTGTAACGCCTCACGACTTTATGCGAGATCCGCCGCCGCGAGCGCGCGACACTCCGAAGCCATTCACAGGTTTATGGCAGGTTCGCCCGCACTGGGGTGAGGATGGTGAGGTGAGCTGCAGAAGGGGGCGTCGGCAAGCAGGGCAAAAAGAAACACCCGAGGGAATTCCCTCGGGTGTACCCACCGCGCAGCCTAGCACTTGTACAGGTGCTCGATGGCTGCGGCGTAGCGCTGCGAAACCACGTTGCGCTTGACCTTCATGGTGGGGGTCAGCTCGTTTTCTTCCTCGGTTAGGTCAGATTCGAGGATGTAGAACTTCTTGATGCCCTCCGCATGGGAGACGGTGGCATTGACCTGGTTGATGGCATCCTGCAGCTCCGCGCGCAGGGTCGGATCGGTGGCCAGCTCGCGCATGGAGCGATTCTCCGGAATGTTGTGGTCTAGCTTCCAGCGCTTCAAAATGTCCGGATCCAGGGTCAGCAGCACGCCGACGAAGGGCTTGCCATCGCCTACCACCATGGCCTGGGAGATAAGCGGGTGTCCGCGCAGGATATCCTCCATCGGGCCAGGCGAGACATTCTTGCCGCCGGCCGTGACAATGAGATCCTTCTTGCGGCCGGTGATAACAAGCTTGCCGTCCTCATCAATCTCACCTAGGTCGCCGGTGTTGTACCAGCCATCCTCGAGGGCCTCGGCCGTGGCTTCCGGATTATTCCAGTAACCGTGGAAGACGATATCTCCCTTGATGCAGATTTCGCCTTCATCGTTAATGCGGAAGGTCACGCCACCCATCGGCGGGCCAACGGTGCCGATGGACTGGTCCACAAAGTCCACCGCGGCCGCGGCGGCGACCTCGGTCAAGCCATAGCCCTCATAGACCGGGATGCCGATGCCGCGGTACCAGTGCAGCAGGTCGTGGCCCATGGCCGAGCCACCGGTAATGCAGTAGCTCACGTTGCCACCCACGCCCTTGCGGATGGTGGAGTACACCAGCTTGTCAAAGACCTTGTGCTTGGCTTTCAGCAGGCGGTCCGGGCCCTCCGGCTTATCCAAAGCCTTGGAGTACTCGATGGCTACCTTCTCGGATTGCTCAAAAAGCAAGGTCTTGATGCCGGAATCGGCCACCTTAGCGGCAGCGGAGTTGCGCACCTTTTCAAAGACACGTGGCACACCCAAAATGACGTTCGGGCGGGAGCGGGCGAACTCGATAGAAATGGTGGAAAAATCGGACCAGTGGTTCTGGGAGGCACCGCGCATGGCCACCGCAATGGATACCGCACGGGCAAAGACGTGTGCCAGCGGCAGGAAGGTCAAGGTATGGCTGCCCGGCACGGCGAAGATGCCAATCGGGTTGGTGCACAGACCGCGGGTCTGGGCCAGCCAATTCCGATGGGTCAAGATACAGCCCTTAGGGCGACCAGTGGTGCCCGAGGTATACACCAGGGAGGCCAGGTCATCGGTGGAGGTGGCCTTGATGCGGGCGTAGACCTCCTCGGTGGCCACGCCGCGGCCCTCGAACTTCAAGGTATCGATGGCAGAGGAGTTAATTTCCAGCACGCGGCGCAGCTGGGAGGGGGAGCCCTTGAGGTTGGGCTCGCCGTCTTCTTGCAGCACCAGGTTTTCTACCAGCTCGGAGTGCTCGCGGGTTTCCGTAATGGCGAGCACGGCGCCGGAGTCCTCGATGATCCAGCGCACCTGGGAGGCGGACGAGGACGGATAGACCGGCACGGAGGCCGCACCGGCGGCCCAGATGGCAAAGTCCAGCAGGGACCACTCATAGCGGGTGGCAGAGATGAGGGCGACGCGGTCCCCCTGCTGCACGCCCAGTGCGATAAGTCCCTGGGCTACTTCAAAGACCTCATCGATGAATTCTTTGCCCGTGACGTTGACCCACTCGTAGTTAGCCGGGCGGGTAAACATGACGCCGTGAGGGCGCTTCTTGGCGGTGTCCATCAGGGCGGTCAAGCAGGTTTCGCCCGGCTCGATAGTAAATTGGGCTGGGGTGTGGACTTCTTGCAGGGTCACGCGGTGTCCTTTCGAACAGCTAATTATTAATCTCCGCCTACTGTACCAATCTGTTCCCCAGCAGGCGCGTTGTCCCCGTGGCACAATGTGGCCTGTGACTACCCGCGCCTTGCTTGAAGAACTCGCCCAGCGCCACGGTGTGGCCACCAGCTATACCTCCCAGTCTGGTTTCCCCGTCCACGTCGCTGAAGACACTATTGCCTATACCCTGCGCGCCTTGGGCGTGGCCATCGATGATAATCCGGACGATGCGGCACTGACGCAGCTGCTTTACGACGACTACCTGGACCGCTCCTCCCAGCCCCTCCCCCACTGCGTTGTCGCACCCCAAGGTCAAGAGCGCGGGTTCGTGGTCCACGTGCACGCGGGCGATGCCGCCAACGTACACATTGAGTTGGAGGAAGGAGGCACCCGCGAGGTCTACCAGGATCCCAATGATGCCCCGGACGCCAACGTCGATGGCACGCTTTGGGGCGAGGCGAGCTTCCACATTCCCGGGGACCTGCCCATGGGTTACCACGAATTGGTGCTGGAGTCCGGGGGCATCGGCAAGCATGCCAGCCCGCTCATCATTACCCCGGCGCGCCTTTCTACGGCCGATCAATTTGTGGAGCGCCCGATTAGCGGCGTGATGGCGCAGCTCTATTCGGTGCGCTCGGATTTCTCGTGGGGCATTGGTGATTTCCAGGACTTAGGCCAGCTGGCAGAAACACTCGCCCCGTACGCGGATTTCTTGCTGGTCAACCCGCTGCATGCGGCCGAGCCGCTGCCGCCGGTGGAAAATTCGCCTTACCTGCCTACCACGCGGCGCTTTATCAACCCGCTCTACCTGCACATCGAATCCATCCCGGAGCTCAAGCTCTTGCCAGAGGACTTACAGGATGATGTGCGCGAGCTGGCGGAGGAGTTTCGCCAGCGCAACCGCAGCGCCGAGGAAATTGAGCGCGATACCATTTTTGAGGCCAAACTACAGGTGCTGCGCGAGCTCTTTAATTACCAGCCCACCCCGGAGCGTGAGGAGGCCTTCGTGCGCTACGCCCGCGAGGAGGGCCGTGGACTGCGTGATTTCGCGGCGTGGTGCGCGCAGCAGGATGCCGCGGCGCAGTCGGGCCAGCGCCATGCCGAGGACCTGGATATGGACAAGCTCACCCGCTTTTATTCTTGGCTGCAATTCCTGTGCGATGAGCAGCTGGCCGCCGCCCAGCAGCGCGCGCTCGATGCCGGCATGCGCCTCGGCTTAGTCACCGACCTGGCCGTGGGTGTGCACCCGGGTGGCGCCGATGCGGTCAACCTCACCGAATACTTGGCGCCGCAATGTTCGGTAGGCGCCCCGCCGGATGACTATAACCAGCAGGGTCAGGATTGGTCGCAGCCGCCGTGGCACCCACAGCGCTTGGCCGCTGCCGGCTATGCCCCGTGGCGCGAGATGCTCTCCACCGTGTTGCGCCATGCCGGTGGCGTGCGCGTGGACCACATTTTGGGCCTATTCCGTCTGTACTGGATCCCCCGCATGGCCAGCCCGCTGACGGGCACTTATGTCTCTTATGACTTAGAGGCCATGGTGGGTATCTTGGCGCTAGAAGCAGAGCGCGCCGGCGCGGTGGTCATTGGTGAGGACCTCGGCACCCTGGAGCCATGGGTACAAGATGTCCTCGCCCACAAGGCGGTATTGGGAACATCCATCGTATGGTTTGAACGAGATGATGATAACTACTCCCCGCTGCCACAGGAAAAGTACCGCAAGCTGGCGCTGTCCTCGGTTAATACGCACGACCTGCCGCCGACCTTGGCGTACCTGCGCGGCGAGCATATTTCACTCCGCGCGCGTTTGGGCGTGCTGAACCGCTCGGTAGATGATGAGCAGCACGATGACATCGAGTGGCAGGCCCGCGTGCTGGGAGCGGTAGCTGACCGCGGCTTATTGCCGCAGCGCGATTACCGCGTGGATCCGGATGGGCGCGCCTCCCGCGGCGCGGAGGAGGATCTCAGCGTGGCCCTGCACCGGTATATCGCTGGCACGCCTTCGGCGCTTGTGTGCACCAGCTTGGTGGACATGGTGGGTGATGTACGCGCGCAAAATCAGCCGGGCACTACCCACGAGCTTTATCCCAATTGGTGCGTGCCGCTGTGCGATACGGCCGGTAATGCCCTACTTATCGAGGATCTTCCTGGGCTGGAATTCTTCCAGCGTTTGGAATCCACCAGCCGCAAGAGCTAGCACTGGATTCTCCCGCGCGGCTCCATCGGCGGGGTCTTTAAGTCCACAGGCCAATGAGCGCGACAATGATGATGAGGGCGATCATTGTCCACAGCGTGAGCGAGACGCGGGACTTGGGCAGGGCACGCTTGCGCTTTATCGGCTGCGCGCCCGGTGTATCTGTTGCGGCGGAAGACTGGGCGGCGCGCTTGGACTCGGGGTCCCAGAGGCCCTCGCGCGGATTGGCGCGCAGCTCGGCGCGTTCCTGCTGTGCGCGCTCGTTGTTTTCCTCAGCCATGGTGGTCTACTTTAGTGCGGCGGTTGCGCTGCTGAGAAATCACGCCTGCGGCGCGGTTGGCCACGCGATCGACTGCCCACATGAGGCACCAGGCGATGACCACCATGAGTGGCACGGCAATAGCCACCACGATGATCATTTGTATCCATACGGGCGCCTGCACCAAAAACTGCGAGAGCGTGCTGCCCAAGCTCGTCAACCACTCCATGGCACCTCATCCTACTTGCTCGCGGTAATCTGGCAGACATGTCGAGTGCCCAAATACCCGTTACCGTTGCCACCGCCTCCGGCCGGATTACCGGCGTGCGCCGAGATGGCCTGCACTATTTCCACTCGGTGCGCTATAGCACCATACCCAGCCCCTTCTCCCCCGCCAAGCCACTAGAGGGCACCTGTGACCAGGATGCCCGCGAGCCGCATCCAGACGACATTGCGCTGTCTATTACCGCGCCTGCCGACGCCGCCGAGTGCCCCGTCGTGGTCTATATCCATGGCGGGCGCTACGAGCACGGAACGCACGAAGACCCGCGTCTTACGGGTACGACAAATGCGCGCCACGGCGTTATTCAAGTGCAGGTGGGCTACCGCGTCGGTTTGGCTGGCTTCGCGCGCTTTGATGGCGATGAGGCGGACCGCTACCGCGGCATCGATGACTGCCTGCTGGCTTTGGAATGGTTGCAGGACAATATCGAGGCCTTTGGCGGGGATAAGACCAATATCACTTTGGTGGGCCAGTCCGCCGGTGCAGCGATGAGCCTATGGCTGACGCGCCGCGATCACTTCCGGGGTGGTTTCCGCCGCGTACTGGCACTCTCGCCAGCATTCCCGCGCGACCGTTTTGAGCACCGCGTGGCGGATCTGCGCAAGTGCCTCGGTGTGTCCATAACGCGCCAAGCTCTGGAGAAATTGGACCCAGAATCGCTAGCCAAGGGGTATGCCAAATTCCGCAAGAAATACCGCTTCGACGTTGCTTTAGGTCCTGCCCCATTGCAGGCCGAGGAGCTGGCGGATATTCCCATCGTGGTGACCTCTACCCGCGATGAGTTCTACGATATGCCCGCCGCGCAGCGCATAGACAAGATGGCGCTAGCCGGTTTTATTACCAGCTACCTTTCGCCCAAATTTGGCGTATCGCACGAGCACTTCAAGCAGTGGCGGCAGCTAGCGCACTACGTGGATCCGCAGCGGCCAATGGGCCGTCTCATCGGTGACGCCGCCGTGCGCCGGTGGGCCGCCCAGGTGGCTGCGCATGCCCCAGGCCCGACGTGGATGATGGAGTTTACGCGCACCCATTCCCCCGCGGTGCATTGTGCGGAATTGGGCCCTCTTTTTGACGGAAGCAGAAACGAGGCCGGCGAGGAAACCCCCGCCAGTGAGCTCAATGAATGGCTGCGCCACTTTGCCACCACTGGCGAGCCCGGATTCCCCAGCTACGGCGATGACCATAACGTGCTGGAATTTGACCTGGATACGGACGAGCGCCGCTTAGCCTATGCCACCTTGGATTATGTGGCCGCGGCCTTCTACGACGAAGATGACCTATAAAACTGGCGCACCGAAATTACAGCGCAGCGCGCAATTTATCGTCCGCTAGCTCGTCAATCATCCACGGGCTAAAGACTCCGGGCATGGCATCGGCCGCGGCGAAAAGCTGCGCCGGCTCGACCCATTGATAGGAATCCACCTCGTCTGGGTTGGGTTCCCACGCGGCGTCGGTAGAAAGCTCCACCGTGTACACGGGGCAGATTTCATTTTCTACCGTGCCCGAGGAATCCACGGCGCGATAAGAAAAATCCGGCAGGATAAGCTGCGGGGTAGACAGGTCTCCAGGCGCAATACCCAACTCAAAGGTGGCGCGGCGCAGTACCGCATCGGCGGTTTCCTCGCCGGGGGCGGGGTGGCCGCAGAAGGCATTGGTCCACACCCCGGGCCAGGTGAGCTTACCCAGCGCGCGGCGGGTTACCAGCACCTTGCCGCTGCAGGTTAGCCAGGCGGAGAAGGCAAAGTGCAGCGGAGTATCGGTGGTATGAACTTCGGCCTTGGGAGCGGTGCCGATGGGTTCACCCGCGGCAGAGGCCAAGACTACAAGTTCCGTCATAGATTAAGGTCTCCTACCCAGGTCACGTTGCCAATGTGCAAGCGAGCATTCCACAGATTGCCTGGCGTGACGTCAAAGCGGTACTGCAGGTTTACCGAAGCGCCCGCGCCCAACGGGTGATCGAGCCCCGGTGGCTCCACGTCTGGGGCAGATTCCTTGTCATAGGGCAAGGAGTTGATCTTGGCCCAGCCGCCGTTGCCGTCGGCACGCTCAAGGGTGGGATCTTCAAAGGCGTCGACCGGCAAGGGCACGTCGTTTTCATTCTTCAGCAGGATGGTCACCACGGAGCCACCGGAGTTATTATCGGAATACACCCCTTGCAGCTCCCAGCTCACGCCAAGGCCTTTATCCTCAACGGGTTCGGCCAGGTTAGAGGTGACCTCTTTATCGTCGGTGTCCTTGGCCTCATACGGAGCCTCTTCGGAACTGGAGACGGTGATATTGTCCCCGAGCCCTGTTTCTTCCGGCTGGAGAACGCTACATCCGGTCAGGGTCACGGCGAGAACGCTGACCACGCCCGCGCCGAATGTGTGAGAAATTTTCACCGTGGATGGATCCTTTGCACGCGAAGATTGTTGTATTTCTGCACAAGTACCTTAGCCTACTCCTTCCGGAACTTAGGCATTTACGCTCGTTAACGCCGCATGTGGCATACTGGGCAGTCGCTTAAATCTCTCCTATTTCCTAAATTCGCGCACTACCCGCCGTTTTGAATTGAGTGTGGTCATTTATGAATTCCATTTTGCGCATCACCCGCAGTGCTTCTGCCCTGTGGCCTTTTTATCTCGGCGTGCTAGCCGCCGCCGCGGTCACCGCGGTGCTGGCTTTGGTCTCTCCCTTTTTGACCCGCCAGGCCACCGATACCATCGTGGAGGCTCTGCAAAACGATGGCCCGGTCGACGCTGCGCTGCGCACCGTTTTACTCTTGGCCTTTGCGCTTTTTCTTGCCGACGCCGCCAATGCCCTCTTCCGCAATATCGGCGGCTATATCGGCGATGTCATGGTCGCGCGCTTGCGCCAAATCCTATCCACCCGCTACTTTGCCAAGCTTTTGGCACTTCCCCAAGGCTATTACGATAACCAGGTCACCGGCACGATCATCGCCCGGCTAGATCGCTCGATTGCCAATATCACGCAATTCGTACAGTCCTTTTCTAATAACTTTTTCACGATGATCATCCAGACCGTCGCCGTGCTGGCCATTACCGCGTGGTATTACTGGCCGCTGGCCATCTTGCTGGCTCTGCTCTTCCCCGTCTATATGTGGCTTACGGCGCTGACTTCGAAGCGCTGGCAGAAATTTGAGGCCACCAAAAATGAAAATATCGACTTAGCCAATGGCCGCTTTGCGGAGGTCATCGGCCAGGTCAAGGTGGCCAAGTCATTTGTGAGCGAGACCCGCGAGCTCGACCATTTTGCTCGCCGCTACCGTAGCGTGGTTGATACCACCAAGCCGCAATCCAACTGGTGGCACTTGATGGATACCTTCCGCGGGATTGCCATGGCATTAATCTTCTTGGGCATTTATGCGGTGGTCTTTTGGCGCACGCTCGAGGGCCACTTCACCCTCGGTGACATGGTCATGCTGTTGCAGATGGTGGCCATGGCCAAGCAGCCGGTGTTCATGATGAGCTGGATCGTCGACTCTGCCCAGCGCGCGATCGCCGGCTCTAAAGACTATTTCAAGGTCATGGAAGAAGACCTCGAACCCACCGCCTCGCGCGAGCTGGTAGCCGCCACCACCGGCTCCGATACCCCGCAACTGGATCTCACTCCTATCCCGCCGCTCGAACCCACACCCGGCGCGCCGGTCTTCTCCTTTGACCACGTCTCCTTCGCCTACGAGGAAGGCAAGCCCGTGGTGGAGGATATTTCCTTCGCCGCCTCTGAGGGCCACAAGGTGGCGCTCGTGGGCGAATCCGGCGGCGGCAAGTCCACGTTGGTCAATCTCCTGCTAGGCCTTTACCACCCCTCGGCCGGGCACCTGGATGTATTGGGGCACCGGGTAGACGATCTCACCGCCTCGCGCCTGCGCGCCTCGGTGGGTGTGGTCTTCCAGGAGTCCTACCTCTTTTCCGGCACCATTCGCGAGAACATCGCTTATGGCAAGCCGGGTGCCACGGAGGAGGAAATCGTGGACGTCGCCAAGCGCGCCAATGCCCATGAGTTTATCCAAGCCTTCCCGGACGGCTATGACACGGTCATTGGTGAGCGCGGTCTGAAGCTTTCCGGCGGGCAGAAGCAGCGCGTCTCCGTGGCGCGCGCCATGCTCAAGGACGCGCCCATCCTGGTCCTGGATGAGGCCACCTCGGCGCTGGATACCAAGTCCGAGCGCGCCGTGCAGGCCGGCCTGGATGAGCTAATGAAGGACCGCACCACGCTGATTATTGCCCACCGCCTGTCCACCATTGCGGATGTGGATACCATCATCACCCTGGATCGCGGCCGCATTGATGAAATGGGCTCGCCGGCCGAACTGGCGCAATCCGGTGGCATTTATGCCGAGTTGCTCAAACTCACCCAATCCACCTCGGCCGCGGACCGCCGCCGGTTGAAGAAGTATGGTTTTGTCTCCGGCCCTGCCTCCGAATCCGAAGACGCGGAGGAGGACTCCCGGTGGGCTGACAAGGCAGATGAATAAAAGCGCATAAAAGCGCTGGGGTGGCCGCGGGCTTCGCGTTATGGTTATGGCCATGGAGTTTCCTAGCCTAGAAGAGTTGCAAGCCCGCGGAACCCGCAAGTGGACCGTCTTCGAGGAAGACGTCCTGCCGCTGTGGATCGCGGAGTCCGATTTCCCCACCGCGCCCGCCGTAAAAAAGGCGCTGGAAGAGATGGTGGATAAGGAAACCTTTGGCTATACCCCAGCGCCTAAGGCCTCGGGGCTGCGCGAGGCTGTGGCTGATTTTTATGACACGCGCTATGGCTGGCGCCCCAACTCGGAACATATTTTCTGGATCGGGGACGTAGTGCGGGGTCTTTTGCTAGGAGTGCAGTACTTTACCCGCGAAGGCTCCCCGGTCATCGTGCCCGTGCCTTCCTACCCTCCACTGCTGGAGCTACCACGCACCGCAGGCCGCGAAAAGATCGAGACCAGCTTGGAACTGGACGATATTGAGCGCGCCTTCCAAGCGGGCGCTGGCTCTATTTTGCTGGCCAATCCCTATAATCCACTCGGCCGTGTGTTGGACGAGGACTACCTCACCGGCCTGGTAGAACTGGCAGAAAAATATGATGCGCGCATCCTGGCCGATGAAATCCATGCCCCGCTGGTCTATGAGGGCCGGCATATTCCGGTGGCCTCGCTCGGCGCGGCGGCCGCGGAGCGCACCATCACGGTAACCGCGACGTCCAAGGCCTTTAATACAGCTGGCCTGAAGTGCGCGCAGATCATTTTCTCCAACACGGCCGATGTACACACGTGGAATGGCCTCACAGGCGTAGCCAAGGATGGCACGGGCACTCTAGGCGTGCTTGCTGCGGAGACTGCCTACCGCAAGTGCGGCGACTTCCTCGATGAAGAAATAGCGTACCTGCGACAGACCCGCGATTGGTTGGTGGAGGAGCTGCCTCAGCGCATCCCCGGCTTAAAGACCAGCAAGCCGGACGCCACCTACCTCCTGTGGTTGGATTTTGCCGATACCGCTATCGGCGGCAACCCGCAGCCGGCCAAGTGGTTGCGGGAGAATGCGAAGGTAGCGCTTAATGAGGGCGATACCTTTGGCACCGGCGGCCCGGGTCATGCGCGATTGAACTTTTCTACCTCACGCGAAATCTTGGAAGAAGCGCTCGACCGCATGGAGCGCGCCTTCGCGGACCTCGATTAGGCCGAACCAGCTGGGACCACCATGTATTCTGCGTCACCCCCACGCTTTGATTTCTCACCATGTGGGCGGTAATGTCTCATTACACGAACAGGCGTGACCCGCCACCTCGGACCGCGAAGAGGCACCCCGCCTCCGCCACCACCCTCGGCGGAATGGGAAAGCTTCCTCGCATTCTAGCTGTACATGGAAAATTAAGGAGCCACAATGGCTACCCCAGTTGCGTCAAGCACCTCTAAGCCCGGCGCCACCATCGTAATTGCGTCGCTGATGCTGTTTTCGATGTTCTTCGGCGCCGGCAACCTCATCTTCCCGCCCATGGTGGGCGTTTCGGCCGGCACCAACTTTTGGCCCGCCGTCCTCGGCTTCCTGGCCGCCGGCGTGCTCCTTCCGGTCCTAGCTATTGTTGCCGTTGCCATTTCTGGCCGCTCCGTGCGCGATTTGAGCTCCAACGGCGGCGCCCTCTTCGGCTTGGTCTTTTCCGTGATGGCCTACCTGGCCATCGGTGCTTTCTACGCCCTGCCGCGCACCGGCGCCGTGTCCATGGAAACCGCCATTACCCCACTTCTGGGCTGGGAAGGAACGATGGCCAATGGCATCTTCAATATCGTCTTCTTCCTTATCGCTTTAGTGCTGGCCTGGAGCCCGAACACCATCATCGATACCTTGGGGAAGTTCCTTACCCCAGCCCTGGTAGCGCTGTTGATCGTCCTTATCACTTTGGCCGCTTTTAGCAACGGCCGCGATCCCCAGACCCCTACCGAGGATTATTCTTCTTCCCCCATGGTCACCGGCCTGTTCGAGGGCTATAACACCATGGACGCGATTGCCGGCTTGGCCTTTTCCATCGTGATTGTTGCGTCCTTGCGCTCCAAGGGTTTTAAGACCCGCAAGTCCCTGGTCAACGGCACCATCACCGCCGCGCTTATTGCGGGCTTTTTGCTGGCCGCCATCTATCTAGGCTTGGCGTGGGTAGGCCAAACCATTCCTAACGGCCAGTCCTATGAGTCGGGAGCGCCCCTGCTTGCCGACGCCGCCAATCTCACCATGGGCACCATCGGCCAGGCAGTCTTCTCTGCCATCGTCATCCTGGCCTGCATGACCACCGCGGTGGGCCTTATCACCTCCACCTCGGCCTTCTTCGAGATGCTCATGCCCAAGGTCAAGTACCACGTATGGGCGTGCCTGTTTACCGCGCTGTCCATCCTCTTTGCCTTCCAGGGCCTGGATACGGTGCTGTCTATCGCGGTTCCGTTCATCACCTTCTTGTACCCACCCGCTATCTCCCTGATCGCCCTCACCCTGATCCAGCCGGTGGTAAAGAAGTCCGTCGTCTTTTACTGGACCTACCGCCTGGCGCTGTGGGTATCGGTGCTGTGGTCGGCTCTGTCCGTCATCGCCGCCCAGGGCTGGGGCGCCGACACACTCGATCCCCTCTTGAGCCTGGCGCCCGGCCAGTCCGTGGACTTGGGCTGGATTGTTCCTACCGCTATCGCGGCAGTCATCGGCCTCGTTGTCGATATCGCCACCAAGGCCGGCGAGAAGCACGCCGCCGCCAACCCACAAGCGGAAGAACCGGCCGAGGCTGAGGCCCTCGCCGGGGCTTAGTACCCTTCTCCTGCTTCACTCCCCTCCCTCTCCGCACTGCATCGCAGCGCCGAGGCGGAGGGGAGATTTCTGTGTGCCTACCGCTCCCCACGCAGCCTTGCTGTATCGCCCCCGGACCGGAATAGTCGAGCGGCGCGTACCGTTGGAAGGAGAGAACTTATAGAGCACCTACCGAAGCAAAGGAAGGCCCTCCACCGTGACCGAACGCGCGCATCTTTCCGTCTTGGACTTCTGCACCATCTATGAGGGCGAAACTCCAGCACAGTCCATCGCCCGCTCCGTGCAATTGGCACAGGAAGCAGAGAAACTGGGCTACTCCCGCATGTGGTACACCGAGCACCACAATATGAAGTCCATCATGTCCTCTTCCCCGGCCGTGCTCATCGCGCACATCGGTGCGAAAACAGAGCGCATCCGCTTGGGCTCCGGCGGCGTGATGCTGCCCAACCACTCCCCTTATGTCATCGCCGAGCAATTCGGCACCTTGGAGGAGATGTACCCCGAGCGCATTGACTTGGGCGTGGGCCGCGCCCCCGGCACGGACATGAATACCCTGGGCCGTGCCCTGCGCCGCGACGCCCACTCTGCCGAGCGCTTCCCCGAAGACGTCAAGGAGCTCAACTCCTACCTCGAGGGCAAGTCCTATATCCCTGGAGTCAGCGCCATTCCAGGCGCGAATACCAACGTGCCTATCTATATTTTGGGCTCGTCCATGTTCGGCGCCTCGCTGGCCGCCAAGCTCGGCCTGCCTTATGCCTTTGCCTCCCACTTCGCCCCGCAGCACCTCGAGCAGGCCACCACCTACTACCGCGAGCACTTCCAGCCTTCCGAGCGCTTTAGCAAGCCCTATGTCATCGCCGGCGTCAACGTCACTGCCGCCGATACCACCCAAGAGGCACAGGAAGAATACGAGCGCGTGTGCTTCAATCGCGTCAAGGCCTTCGCCGGCCGCGGCAAGCACCTCACCGACGAGCAGGTAGAGCAGATCATCGGCTCGTACCAGGGCCAGCAGATCCTAGACATGCTGAAGTACTCCGCCGTCGGCACCGCCGATGAGGTGGCCAACTACCTCGATACCTTCCAGGAGCACGCCAAGGCCGATGAGCTCATGGTCTCGCTGCAGTCCAGCTCGCACGAGGAAGTAATCAAGAATATGCAGCTGCTCGCGCAGGGCTGGCAGCTCGATCCGGCACGCGTTGCCGGCACCCCGAGCTAGTCTTCGGCCCGCACCTGGCCCAGGTGGTCAATGGGAACGCCGGGGAACCGTTCCCGGAGCTTTCCCTCGAGTTCCCGCGGGCCCAGGTTCGCCTGCTCCGGCAGGCGGGCCGAATACCGTTGGGCCTCGTCCAAGGTAGAAACGCGCACCCCGCCTGGAATCAGGGCGAGGAAATTCTGACCCAACTCGAGCGAATAGAACTGCACGCGCTCTAGTTCAGAGGCGGCGAAACTGATCCGCTGGTGGGGCAAGGAAATCTCCTCGCCGATCCGCAGCACCGGACGCGCCCGGCGCCGCACGGAGGCCACCACCGCCAGCATGGCGCACAGCGCCCCGCCTAGGGGCATGAGCGCGGCAATGAGATAAACGGAATGCAGGCGCGTATCGGCCGGTTCCTGCAACGCCGAGTAGATAAGCACCCCACCGATAACCAGCAGCGCGATGGCGATGATGATCGCCACCGCTACCGCCTTGCCTAGGCGCGCGCTGCCGCTGGCAGCGCGTACTTCAATCGTTTCGGTGCTCTCGTCCACGGTCACATAGCCTAGCGTGCTCGCCTAGCATCTCGGTGCTGGTCGGACGGCGCGTGGCCTTTTCCTTTGCCTTCTCCCCTCGGCCGGGCGGGGATCAAATGCGCAGTAGCGTTATTGCATTAGCGCGCCTTTGCAAAATGGAATAACATTACTGTGCTTCGCTCCGCTGGGAAAGGCCCCGGAGAAACTAAGGACAAAGGTTGAATGAGCCCACGCGATAAACAGCAGCATCAGAAGATCGCTTATTACCTGCGAGAACAGATCAGCTCCGGCGTGCTGCAACCAGGCGATTTCCTGCCTAGTGAAGCAGACTTGTGCGAGAAGTTTTCTTCCTCCCGCGGACCCGTGCGCCAAGCCGTTGCAGCTTTGCGGGCCGAAGGGCTAGTGTCCTCAGGCCGCGGGCGCCGCTCCACCGTTTTGGCCTCGACCCAGGCAGAGCTTTTTGAATCGATTTACTCCATTTCCAGCTGGCTGAGCGAATATGACGTGGATCCGCAACAGCACACCCTCTGGTTAGCTCGCCGCCGCGCTCCGCGAGACATCACCCGCTTTCTGCGCGTAGACCCAGAACAAAATGTCGTCTTTGTCCACCGCGTGCGCTATGCCGAAGACCACCCCATTGCCATCGAGCGCATGTATTTCCCCATGGTGGTGGGAAAGCACATCCTGGACTTCGATGCGGATGCCGGATCCATTCATGCGCACCTGCGCGATTGCGGCGTGGACTTTGATAATGTGCGCCGCGAACTCACGTTGGAAGAAGCCAATGCCGAGGATGCTGAAGCGCTTGGCGTGGCTACGGGTACCCCGCTGTGGCGGCTGCAGATGGAGATTTCCAACCACTCCGGCGAGCCGGTGGAATTGGCGGTCTATCTCTACCGCGCGGACCGCATGAAGCTGGCGATGAATAGCGTGCGCGGGGGCGTTTCACCCCTAGAAGTTATCCCCACTCCGGGAAATTTTGCATAAGTTTCACGGCAGCTAAACCCACCGGCTACCCTGCTTTCTATGAGAAGATTTCGCGCCAGTAGGGCGCTGGGCAGCCTCGCCATGGCGGCCGCTGTAGGAACCCTCTCGGCGTGTTCCGCGGGCCATACCGCGGTGGTTGATACCACCCAGGCAGACAGCGACGCCGCACCTTCTGCCCTCACCGTAGCTTCCACCTCTGCGGCCACCTCGCTGGATTTCACCACCACCGGTGGCGCCGCCATCCCCGCCGTGCTTATGGACAACGTGTACGAGACCCTCGTGCGCATCGATGAAGACGGCTCCATTACCCCAGGACTTGCCACTTCGTGGGATATCAGCGACGATGCCCGAACCTATACCTTCCACCTGCGCGACGGCGTCACCTTTTCCAATGGCGATGCCTTTAACGCTGAGACCGCCGCCTTTTCCATTAACTACGTGCGCGAGAAGTGGACCAACGGTATCTCTGCGGCCATGGATCCGGTAGACACGACCACGGCAGTAGACGATCACACGCTTAAGGTGCGCCTCAAGCAGCCGTCCAATGGCTGGCTGTGGTCCATGGGTACGGCCACCGGCGCGATGATGACGCCCCACGGCATGGATAACCTCGCCGCCCAGCCGGTGGGAACCGGCCCCTATGAGGTTTCCCGCTTTGCGCCCTCGGAATTCGTAGAGCTGCACGTTCGCGACGGTTATTGGGGAAAGCCCGCCGCACAGGATGTCACGGTGCGCTATTTCCCGGATACCATCTCCTCGGTCAATGCGCTGCAGGCCGGCGGCGTGGACGTGGTCTGGGGCGTGCAGAACCCGGAGCTTCTTGATGACGTCAAAGAGGGCATCGCTACCGAGGTCGGCACCACCAATGGTGAGGTGCTGTTGTCCATGAATAATGCCCGCGCGCCTTTCGACGATCCACGGGTGCGCCAGGCCGTGGCCTATGCCGTGGACCGCTCGGCGGCCAATGACATTTTGTGGAATGGGATGGCTAAAGACACCGGCGGCGCGCCGATCCCGCCAACGGATCCGTGGTTCGAGGACAAGCACTACTACGACTACGATCCAGACAAGGCCCGCCAACTGCTCGCGGAGGCCGGCGCGGAAGGCGCCGAAATTGCGCTGACCACGCCGACGCTGCCCTACGCCCAGACCGTCGCCGAGCTGCTGTACTCGCAGCTTACTGAGGTTGGTTTTAAGGTGACGCTGGAATCCGCCGAGTTCCCAGCCGTGTGGCTAGGCCAGGTCATGGGCGCGAAAGACTATCAGATGTCGCTCATCTCCCACGTGGAGCCGCGCGATGTGCCCACCTTGTTCGGCGATCCGGACTATTACCTCAACTACGATTCCCCGCGCACCCGCGAGCTTTTGGCCCAGGCCGATTCCGCCCCCGAGAAGGACTACCCCAAGCTCATGGCGCAGGCCGTGGACCAGATCATGGCGGATGCGGGCGCGCTGACGCTCATGAATATGCCCAATATCGTGCTCACTCGCGCCGGCGTGCGCGGGCTTCACCCAGATCAGGTCACCGACGCGCTCATACTGCGCGACCTGACCTCTGCCGACGCGGACCCGGACGCTAAAACCACCTCCGCAGAAAACACCGAAAAGGAGGCCCGATGAGTTCCCTTCGCACCACGGGGCGCGCCATCGTGCGCCCGTTGCTGCGCTTCGCGTTGACGCTCTTTGTAGCCTCCATCATCATTTTTGCGCTCATGCGCGCGGTGCCGGGCAACCCGGCGCGGGTGGCGCTGGGGGTGAATGCGACCGAAGAGGCCGTCGGCAAGCTGAGCTCCGAACTGGGGCTGGACCGCCCGCTGCTTACGCAGTATTGGGAGTGGGTAAAGGGCCTATTTACCGGCAACTTTGGGCAGTCTTTGTCCTCGCAGCAGGATATTACGCCGCTGGTGTTAGACCGCGCCCAGGTCACGCTCATCCTCATTGGCCTGGCGATGCTGCTGGCGCTGGCCGGAGCTATCCCGGTGGGCATGTGGCTGGCGTTGCGCAACCGTAGCCGCGGCGCGGATGTGGTGTCGGCCGGCACGCAGCTGGGCATTGCGGTGCCAAGCTTCCTCCTCGGCATCATTCTGGTGGCCATCTTTGCCGTCCATCTGGGCTGGCTGCCGGCCAATGGGTGGGTGCCACCGAACCAGGGCGCGGGCGAGTTTATCCGCCACCTTATTCTGCCGGTCATTTCGCTGGCCGTGGTGCAAGGTGCAATGCTAACGCGCTATGTGCGCTCGGCGGTGCTTGATGTGCTGCATCAGGACTATATCCGCACCGCTCGTGCGCTCGGCCAGTCCCCGTGGGAGGCGCTCAAGCGCCATGGCCTGCGCAATGCGGCGCTGCCAGTGCTTACCGTGGCCGGCGTGCAGCTGACCACGATGGTCGTGGGTGCTGTGGTGATCGAATCCGTCTTTGTCATCCCCGGTATTGGTTCCATGCTGTTGGATGCGGTGTCGGTGCGCGATCTGACCACGGTGCAAACCCTGGTCATGCTGCTCGTTGCCTTCGCCTTGGTAGTCAATGCCTTAACGGATGTGGCCTACCGATTCATCGATCCGCGCATCACGGCAGGTGAGAAATAATGAAGCTGCGTTTTTCTGGCTGGCTAGGTGCCTTCCTCGTTGCCGCCACGGTGCTGATGGCGCTACTTTCGCTGGTGTGGACGCCGTATGACCCGACGCTGGCGCACCCGGATGTGCGCCTTGCTGGCCCCAGCGCCGAGCACCTCCTGGGAACGGACCGCTTTGGGCGCGATACCGCCTCCCGCATCATGGCGGGCGCCCAGATTACGGTCTTCGTCGGGCTCATTGCGGTGGGCATTGCCGCCCTCGTGGGCGTGCCCTTGGGCATCCTGGCCGGCATGCGCCGCGGCACATGGGTAGATGCCCTGGTGATGCGCGGCGCGGATCTGTTGCTTGCCTTCCCCGCGCTGTTGTTGGCGATTATTGCCGGCGCGGTGTGGGGCCCTTCGACGCTGACTGCCATGGTTGCCATCGGTATCGCCGGCATCCCCTCCTTCGCCCGCGTGGCGCGTTCGGGCACGCTGCAGGTTATCACGCAGGACTTTATTTCCTCCGCGCGCATTTCCGCAGTGCCGGGCTGGAAGGTGGCGCTGCGCCATATCCTTCCCAATCTCACCGGGCTGCTCATCGTGCAGGCCTCCGTCTACTTCGCGCTCGCCATCCTGGCCGAGGCCGGCCTGTCCTACCTCGGCCTGGGCACCGCCCCGCCGGCGGCCTCTTGGGGCCGGATGCTGCAAGATTCCCAGTCGCTGCTGGGCACCGCTCCCCTGCAGGCCTTCTGGCCGGGGCTGGCCATTGCTGCCACAGTGCTGGGCTTTAATCTGCTTGGCGACGCCCTCCGTGACCTCCTCGATCCCCGCCTGAAAGGATCCACGCGATGAGCCTGCTCCACGTAGATAACCTGACGGTTACCGCCACCGGGTCCACCACTGCCCTGCTAGGCCCCATTAACGTCGAGCTCGCGGCCGGCGAGAAGCTCGGCATCATTGGTGAATCCGGCTCCGGCAAATCCCTCACGGCGCTATCCATCATGGGCCTTTTGCCCGATGGGGTGCGCGCGACTGGCTCCGTGACCGTGGACGGGACCGAGGTGATCGGCGCGCGCGATGCCCGCATCCGTCCCCTGCGCGGGTCCACCATGGCGATGGTCTTCCAAGAGCCGATGAGCGCGCTGGATCCGCTCATGCGCATAGGCACGCAGCTCTCCCAGGCCGGGGTGCGCGATTGCGCGGCCGCGCTCGACGAGGTGGACCTAGCCGCCGATGTCGCCTCCCGGTTCCCGCATCAGCTCTCCGGCGGGCAGCGCCAGCGCGTGCTCATCGCCATGGCCATGGCCGGGCGCCCCGACCTCCTCATCTGCGATGAACCAACCACCGCGCTGGATGCCACCACCCAAGATGGCGTGCTGCGCGTCATTGAGCGGGTCACCAAGGCCCACGGCACCGCTCTGATCTTTATCACCCATGACCTGGGCGTAATCCGCCGCATGTGCCCCAACGTCTTGGTCATGCACCAGGGCGCGGTGGTGGAATCCGGTCCCACCGAGCGCGTACTTGTCCACCCCGAGCATCCCTATACCCGCACGCTCATCGCCTCCTCGCGGCCGCCGGAGCTGAGCCTTTCTCCGGCCACGGCGGAAGATGCGCTGGTGACGCTACGCGGGGTCAGCAAGGTCCACGGCGCACATGCCGCGCTCGATGGTATCGACCTGCGCGTGCACCACGGCGAGCGCCTCGGCATCGTGGGCGGCTCCGGCTCGGGCAAGACCAGCCTGCTCAAGCTCATCGCCGGGCTCGACCAGCCCACGAGTGGTGACATCGACGTCCGCGGCCGCGTGCAGATGGTCTTCCAAGACCCACAAGGCTCGCTCAACCCGCGCCTGAAAATCTGGAAATCCATCGCAGAGGCCATCCCCGGCAGCCCCAGCAAGGCCGACAAGCGCGCTCGCGCCGCGGCCGCGCTTGAGGAGGTCGGGCTGCCTGCCGAGAGCCTCGATCGCTTCCCGCACGAGTTCTCCGGCGGCCAGCGCCAACGCATCTCCATCGCCCGCGCGCTGTGCGGCGAGCCGGATATCTTGCTGGCCGATGAAGCCGTCTCTGCCCTCGATATGTCGGTGCGCGCCCAGGTGCTGGAGCTATTGGCGGGGGTCATCGCCAAGCGCAAGCTCACCCTGCTCTTTGTCACCCACGATCTCGCGGTGGTGCGCCACCTATGCGATAGCGTTGCGGTCCTTGACCGCGGCCGGCTCATCGAGCACGGCGCGACCGACTCCATATGGTCCTCGCCCAGCACGGACTACACGCGCCGGCTCATCGCGGCCGCCGACATGTAAAGCGGGTGGCTTCGGGCGTAAGGTAGTCGGGTCAGATAACTCCGCCGAGAAAGGATCCTGCTGCTCCGTGGCCACCCAGCTTGACTATCCCATCCCGCAGCGCCCCAGCACCACCCAGTTGCTCACCGCGTTTAATAGCGCCTCGGTGCGCTGGCCCAGTGCCCTGCGCGCGGGCTTGGCGATTCTCATTCCCGGCGCCATCGCGCTGCTGACCGGCCACGACTACGCCATCCTGCTCATTTCCACCGGCGCGTTCACCGTCATCTTTGGCGAGGGCCACCCTTATCGCACCCGCCCGCGCGTCATGCTCACCGCCGGTACTGCACTCATTACCGTCGCGGCCGTGGGCGTATTGGTAGGCCACCTCATCTTTGCGCCTGGCCACGGCCATTGGTGGCTGCTGCTGGCCGGCCTGTACACCACGGCGCTGGCCGCCGTGTGCGGCTTTGCCCAAAATGCCCTGCGCTTGCCGCCGCCGGGCACCTTCTTCTTGGTCATGGTTGGCGGCGGTTCGGTAATGCTCGCGCGCACCGACGTCACCGTGGGCCAGCTGCTCTTTTGGGCGCTGACGGGCATGGTGGCCAGCCTCGTGCTCGGCATGGCGCCGGCCCTGATTGATGCCCACGGCCCCGAGCGCCGCGCGGTCGCCGCACTGGAAAAGGCCGCGGCCGCATTCCAGGATGACCGCGACGATTCCCTGGCCCGCCACCACCAGGCGCAGACCGCGCTCTTTGCTGCCTGGCAGGCGCTTTCCGACGCCCGCATTATCCGCGGCGGCCGCGTCATCGACTCCCAGGGTGCCCACCTAGTAGAGCGCACCCTCGCGGCGCAGCACACCATCGTGGCGCATAATCGCGCCTTGGATTTGGGCGCCGATTCGGATCAGCTCACCGATAATGTCACCGACGTCGATCCGGATCGCACCGCCATCCCGCACACCCGCCCCACCGGTCGCTACCGCTTGTATCGCGCCGCGGTCCGGGATTCGCACGCCATGGTCACCACCCAAAAGGTGGTCCTTTCCGCGGCCATTACCGTACTGGTGGGCCTTACCCTCGGCTTCGACCGCCCGGACTGGGGCGTGGTCTCTGCCTTCCTCATGCTGCAATGGGGACCGGATCACGTGCCGGGCACCGTCCGCGGCATCCACCGCATGCTCGGCTCCGTCGTCGGCGTGCTGCTCTTTTCTATCCTCCACTACTTTGGCATTAGTGGCTGGACGCTCCTGCTCGCGCTGGCCGCGTGCCAATTCTGCGCCGAAATCTTCGTGGCTAAGAACTACGCCATCTGCGTTATCTTCTCCACCCCGCTCGCCCTCCTCATGGGCAACTCCGCCACCCGCCCCTTGTGGCCCACCATCCAGGCTCGCTGCGGCGAGATCGTCCTATCCATCCTCATCGCCACCGCGGTGCTGTGGCTATGGCAGCGCAGCGCCCCCGTGCGCAATCAGGCCCGCCTGCAGGTCCGCGCGATGGAGTCCATGGCCACCCTGCTCGGTCTGCTCTTTGTCAATACCCCAGATGCCGTACTGTCCGCGCGCCGCGACCTGCAGTACGAGCTGCTTTCGGAGCGCCGCGCCATCCAGTCCCTCGCTGTGGATAACCGCGATGCCGTGCGCCAATTCTGGGCCCGCCACATTGCCGTACAACATGCCGGTTACTTCCTGCTAGATTTCTGCACCACCCATCCGGATCGTACCGCCACCCGCGCGGAGCTTGATTCCCTCGTCCGCGAAATCCGCACCGCACGCGCCGCTTAAAACAGCGGATACTCCTCTATAACTTCGTAGCGTGGGCCACCGCCGCGGCCCTCACCGAGGTGCGATTGCATCAGGCACACCCGGTCCGCGCGAAATTCCGGCCCCCGATACACCGATAACGCGCGCACATAATCCGCCAGCGCCCACGGCTCGCGGGTCCGCCGACCAGCGCGCGCGACGGTGAGGTGGGGGCGGTGGTGGCTAAAGGGGACGTCGGCAAGCTGGCACTCCGCCATCAACTCCCGCACACCGCGCGCCTGCCCGCCGACGCCCACCCATAGCGTGCGCTGCTCAAAGCTCCCCGCCCCGCTCAGGTGCACATCCAACGCCGCGCGCCCAGCCACCGCGTGGGCTAGGTGCTCGCGCACCGCCGCGGCATCATTGGGCTGCTCTCCATAAAACGCCATGGTCACATGCCAATTATCCGGATCCGTCCAACGCAGCTCATTAGTAGTTGCCGCATGGATGGGCCGCAGCGTATGCACCAAATGCTCGCGCGCGGCGGCCGAGGGCAATAGCGCAGCAAAGACGCGGATCATGGCCTAGCTGGCATAGACGTTGAGGCGCAGTTCCGCGTCCAGCAGGTGTTCTTCCTCGCGCTCAAAGACGGCGAAGGCATGCAAAATATCCGCAACAGCGGTGGAATTATCATCAAACTCGGGCATGCAATAACTTCTTTCAAACCACAAAGGAGGCACAAGAATCACGCTCGATTCTTCTGCCTCCACATAGTAGCTGACAATGATGTAATTATCCGCCCTTGACCACCGTGACCTGCCAACCAGCATCGCCCGAGCGATGGAAATCACGAATCTCATGGCCCTCATCGGCCGCCCACTGCGGAATGGATTCGGTGGCCTGGGTGCAGTCAAAGTCAATGACAAGCGCCTCGCCAGTCTCCAGCTCCGCCATGACCTGCTTGGCCTCAATCAACGGGAACGGGCACACCGCGCCGAGGGTATCGAGCGTATAGTGTCCGCCGCCCAGCGCGCGGGCCTTGTTCTTAACCTGCGGCTTGGTCTTGAGCGCTACCGCCCCGGTGGCAGTGGCGAAGCTCGGCAGCACCTTGTCCTCGGCGGAGACCACCGAGTTATCCACGGATTCCTCGGTGGAGTAGGTCTGCGGCTGCTGCGGCTCACGGCTCTGCGCGTTCTTCGGCTTGAGCCACAGGCGCGCGCCCGCGCCGACGCCCAGGGCCATAAAGAACAGCGATACCCAGCCCTGGAAGCTAAACAGGGAGGTCTCCACCATGCCATTGCCCACGGTGCAGCCGCCGGCTAGTGACGCGCCTACGCCCATCATGATGCCGCCCCAAATAGCGCGGGTCGCGGTCTGCGCATCGGGCACGCGCACGCGGAACTCACCGGCGGACTTGGCGGCGATAAAAGCGCCCACCAGCAGGCCAATAACCAACAGGGTGCCCCAGTTCATACGCGCGGAATCGCCGGTGGCGGTCCAGCGGACGATGTCCGCGGTCGGCGTGGTAATGCCGAGGCCACCATTGCGGCCGGCGTCGGCAGAAAGTACAAAGCCCACCGTGCCGATGATGCCAACAGCGACCGCCGCGATATTCATATTCAGCGGCTTGGCGTACCACGGCTGACCAAGGTCCACCTTCGGGCGCCCGGCATCCTTGGCGCGGTAGTGGCGCCACAGCATAAAGGTCACGCCCCACAGCACAGCCACGAGAATCCACGGCGAGATATGTAGCGCGTCGTGGATGGTGGTTACTGGCAGGCTCCACTGCTTGAACCAATCATTCGCCCCAGCCAACGGACCAGACTTCATCGCCGCGGCCGATAGTCCATAAAACAGCAGCGCAATCCACGAGCCGACTAGGCCCTCGGCAGAGCGGTACCACGTGCCGGAGGCGCAGCCGCCAGACAAGATGATGCCAAGACCAAAGATGAAACCGCCCACGATGACGGCTACTGGTTTGAAATCAGCAATCTCCGGAGAGAGCACGTCAGCGCCGGTCAACAGGGTAAGGCCAAAGGCGTGCACCGAAATCAAAATGAGCAGGGCGGTAAAACCACGCCAGGTCTTATTGAGGAAAATATCGCGCAGCATGCCGGTCACGCAGAAGCGCCCGCGCTGCAGCACAGCACCGAAGACGATGCCTGTGAGAAGTCCGGTAATAATCACACTGTCTCCTTGTATCGAGTCGAGGGCTTCAGACTACGCCCTTTAAGACAGATGTGTCTATAATGAATGTACAACCCGGTTCTAAGGTGACAACTGTCCGCCTTTCAGTCGGCCTTCCCTACGCCACCTAAGGCGCCGCTGCCGCTCCGGGTACAAACAAGGAGAAATAATGGGAATCCCAGATGACGTAGTACTCGATGGATATACCCTCATCGAACAACACGAAATTGACCATGAGTTCTTGCTGCGCGGCTCTCCGCTGGGCACCGAAACTCCCCTCCTATTCGCCCTGACCATTGCGGGCGTACTGCTGGTTGCGGCGAGCTTCTTCCTGCGCGGTGGCGCGCGGGTTGCCACCGGCCTGGCGGGCGCGATCCTCACGCTAACCAAGCTGTGGTGGATGCCCTTCGCGCTATGGCAGCAGTTCGATGACGGCCAAGTATTCGGCTACACGCTCAAGTACTTCCCGCAGTACTGGCCGGTGGCGTCCCTTATCGTCGGCGTTATCGCGCTGGTGGGACTAGCCTCCGCCATTTTCCGCCGGCCCTAGCGGCCCAGCCCAGCCACGCCTAACCGCCGAGAACCGCAATCGCGATGTGCACCCGGTTGGTGCCATCGATTTTGGCCAGGATGTGTTTCATGTGCGTCTTGACCGTGGTCAGGGAAATGAATAGCTGCTCGGCAATCTCGGCGTTGCTTAGCCCCTGGGCCACCAGCTGGGCGATTTCATTCTCGCGCTCGCTCAGCTCGGCCAGCCCGCTGGGTTGAATCATCTCTTGTTCCGGCTGCGGCGGCGTGGCCGCCAGCCCCACCAGGTTTTCTAGCACCTTCGGGCTGAGCTGTTGCTGGCCTTGGGCCGCCGCTCTTACCGACGCCACCAGCGCCTCCGGCGCCGTCGTCTTCAACAAAAAGCCCACCGCCCCAGCGCGCAGGGCGTGCAGGATGAACTCATCGGTATCAAAGGCAGTGAGCATCACCACCGGGATATCGCGCGCGCCGGCGAGCGAGTGCAGCTGCGCCGTCGCCTCGATGCCGTCCATGACCGGCATGCGAATATCCATCAGCACCACGTCCGGCTCCTCGGCCAGGATGAGCTCAACGCCCTCCTTGCCGTTTCCGGCCTCGCCGATAACGCTGATGCCCGGCGCGCCTTCCAAGATCATGCGCAGGCCGTGGCGCAGCAGCGGCTCATCATCGACAAGCACCACCCGAATTTCACTCACTTTTCTTCCTTCCTCGGCAGGCGCAGAGTCCACGAGAACCTATCTTCCTCATCGTTTACCTGTAGCGATCCGCCCACCACACTAGCGCGCTCGCGCATGCCGACGATCCCGTACCCACCACTGTTCCCACTCCCCTTCTTCCCGGCTAGGGCGACGGGGTTGGACATGGTGATTAAGAGGGCGTCGGCAAGCGCGGCGATGGTGATGGTCACCGGTTCGCCCGGTGCGTGCTTGCGGGCGTTGGTTAGGCCCTCCTGGACCGCGCGGTTGAGCGCGTGGCCGGCCATGGTGCTCAGCTCCTCCAGCGACTGCGGCCCCGCGCCCTGCTTGTAGCGCACCTCCACGTCCATGCCCGCCCGGCGGGAGCGCTCCACCAGCGATTCCACGCCCTCGCGCGGGTCAATGCGCCCCTCACTGCGCAGCGAGTGCAACGCCTCGCGCAGATCGCCCACAGCGGCTTCGGCTTCATCGCGTATCGTGCGCGCAGATTTCCGCGTCTCCTCCGGATTTAAATCCTTGCGGTAGGCCAGCCCACCCGCGTAGACCGCAATCATGCTCAGCCGGTGCGAGAGCGTATCGTGCATATCCCGCGCAATCCGGTCGCGCTCCTCTTGCCGCGCAAAGTTTTCCCGCATGGCCATTTCCTCATGCGTGAGCTCTGCCTGCGCTTGAAGCGCAATCGTGCGCTCCTTCTGGTTCGAGCGAACCAACCCGACGACTAAAACCACTACTGCTGGGAGGATGATGGCAATGAAAAATCCCAGCTTCCCGGGAGCATTAAGCCCTTCGCTTCGAGATAGATCGAGAGTGACCAGCTTCGAGGCCACCATGGCCGCACATACCGTCGCCATCCACAACCGGCTGCGGCGCGAGGCCACAGAAAACGCCGCCATAAATACCGATGGCCGGACCTCAGCTATCGAGACCGTCGCAGAAATGATCGTCGCCGCTACCAACGCGCTGCGCGGACCCGGCTGGGTGCTACGCGGGTCGCGCTCCGCAGCGGTATGGCGCAGGGCAAAGGGCAGAAGGATCCAAGTGCCTATCGTCGCCGCGAATGTGGAAAATAACCGATGTTCTGCGGCGTCGTGATCACCCACCCAGAAGGCCACGACCAAGAAATCGCCGATCAAGGCCACCGCGGCGATGACGAGCTTTAGCCACAGCGGGCGCTGCAGCATCGCATCGGATTCTCGGAATAACTTCATAACGCGCACCAGTTTAAGCCGGCCCGCCGCCCGCGCGGTATCCCCCGCAGGGAGGATACTTCGACCCTAGCTACGCGCTTCCAAAACCATGATCGCAATATGCACGCGGCTCGTGCCGCCGATCTTTTTCAAAATGTGCTGCATATGGGACTTTACCGTGGCCATGGACACCACGAGCCGGTCGGCAATTTCCTGGTTATTCAAGCCCTGCGCCACCAGCTCGGCGATTTCGCGCTCGCGAGAGCTAAGAGCGCCTAGGCGGTTGCGGGCGGTGCGGGTGTGGTGTGAATGGGCGTCGGAAAGCGCGGGGCTTTGCATGCCTACCAGCTTGTCGACGACCTGCGGGCTCAACAGCGGCTGCCCCGCCGCGGCCGCACGCACGGCCGCCATGAGCGATTCCGGCGGCGTCGACTTCAACAGGAACCCCGCCGCCCCGGCACGCAGAGCCCGCAGGATGAAGGAATCGGTGTCAAAAGCCGTGAGCATGATGATCGGCACTGCGTGGACGGACAGAATCTTCTCCACGGCCGCGATGCCATCCATGACCGGCATGCGAATATCCATCAGCACCACGTCGGGCTGCGCGTCGAGCACGGTAGCCACCGCGTCTCGCCCATTGCTCGCCTCAGCCACGACCTCGATATCGGGCGCGTTGGATAGCAGCAGGCGCAGGCCGCTGCGGACTAGATCCTCGTCGTCAACGAGCACTACACGCAGTGCGTCGGCCATCATGCTTCCTTTCCCACTGGTTGATTCCACCGCGCGCGCCAGAACTGCGACGCAACGGGCGTATACGCCACTGTAAGCGCCACGAAGATCGCCAGTACTACCGGCACTATCTTGGCGTGGCCCGCCACTACGGCGTTAAGGAACGAGGGCACGAGAATATCGTTTAACTTTTCGAAGAATTTCGGGAAAAAGTCGATGACTAGAGTGGCCGCAATGAATGTCAGCGCAGTCTGCAGGAGCAACGTCCATAAGTTCACCCGATGCAGGCGCTTATCGACGTCCACCTTCCCCACCGCCGCAAACATCACCCTTGCTCCTTGTCCGCGAAACTCCGGAACGATGTAACCACGGCGCTCCACCAGCTCGATGCGGTCGGCGTCTTCCGGCGCGTTATCGTCGCAGTATCCGCGCAGGAATTCCAGGCTATAGGCCGAGTCATCGGTGTCGATATAGCTGAGCTTGCGCGTGGTGCCGTCGACCGTAGAAGTAAAAAGGCTGCGCGTGGAATCCAAGTACTTTCCGGTCCACCCCTCGCGCTCCGTGGTCTCTTCCAAGTCGATGCGCATAAGCCCGTAATCGGGATGGCGCAATTGCCAACTCATTTCGCTCATTGTGTGGCCTCCTTGTGCGCCAGTGGTAGCAGGATGCTCCAGCTAAATTCCTCACCTTCTTCGCCGACGTGGACATTCATGCGCCCGCCGGATAGCTCCACACGCTCGCGCAGTCCCACCAGCCCGTAGCCGCCGGCGCTGGCACCTGCGCGATCCCCGGCCTTAGCCGCCGAGAGCGGGTTGCGCATCTCGATGCCCACCTCACCGGCCACCTCGCGCACCGTAATGCTCACCGGCTGGCCAGCGGCGTGCTTGCGCGCATTGGTCAGGCCTTCCTGTACTGCGCGGTGCACGGCGTGCTGCGCCATCGTGGATAGCCCAGTAAAAACATCCGGGCTGGCACCGTCCGCGTAGGTCACGGTCACCTCGGCTCCGGCCTCACGCGCGGCCGCGACTAGCTCTTCTAAGGTGGTGCGCGGATCCTCGGAAAGGTCTTCGCGCAAGGCGCTTAAGACGGTGCGCAAATCTTCTACCGCGTTCTGGGCTTCCGTGCGGATGGTGCGCGCTGCGTCTGTGAACTCGTCGGGCACGCCCTCGCGCGGATAGCTCAGCGCACCCGCATGGATGGCCACCAGGCTCAAGCGGTGCGAGAGCGAATCGTGCATGTCCCGCGCGATATTCTCGCGCTCCTCTTGCCGCGCGCGTTCTACCCTGGCGCGCATCTCTTCGCGATTCATCCGGGCTTGTTGCTCCACCCGCCACCGCTTTTCGCGCAGATTGCCACGCTTTTGGCCTACCAATAACCCCGCGACCATCACAACAACAACGAAGATGGCACCAACCCATCCGATATCGTCCCAGGCCATATAGGGGTTAAAGCTAGTTTCAACCGCAAACGCCACCACGAAGCACGCCACTGCGGCCACCGAACGCAAGGTCGATCGGCGCGAGACCATGGAAATAAAAGCCACAACTCCACTAGCCGCACCAAAATAGGAGCTCGACCCCAGGAGCACGATGCAACCGGCGATGAAGCTACGGGTGGAGCCGGCATAGTCGACGTCGGAAAGCTCGCGCGGCTGGTGCTCTAAGGCAAAGGGCAGGGCAATAATAGTCACCACGCCCACCGCAAAGCCGGTGCAGATATAGGGCCCGTACTCCTCAAACGACGGCGAGTATTCCTCAATATCGAAGCTCATCAACGCCACGCCGATGAGCCAATTCGCCACTGCACAAGCGGCAACAATTCCCGCCGTGCTCCACTTCGTTCTGATCATGGCCTAAAGCTTAAGCCCATGGCCATAATCCCTAGGGATGAATTATTTTTGCACCCCGGCCGCATCGCGCATGGCCTTCGTCTGCGCGGACGGATACTCGTTCTCGGTAGCCAGGCGCTCAAACGCGACGGCAGCCAGCGCCGCGGACTGCATTCCCAACACGGAGTCATCAAAACGCATCATCGGCGAGTGGTTCCACTCGCGCTGATTTTCGGGCTTGTCCGGATTGGCCGTACCCATCCACATAAACGTGCCCGGCACCTGCGCGAGGACGTAACCGAAGTCCTCGGAGGCCATCATCGGGGCATCGAACGGCTGGACGTTTTCAGTGCCAAACATCTGGCTCCACAAGGTGGCGGCGAACTGATTTTCCCGCGGATTCGTCTTGGTGGTCGGGTACAAAACCTCGAAATCCACCTGCGCGGTGCAGCGGTGCGAGGCAGCGACGGAGCTGGAGACCTCCGTAATCATCTGCCGCACGGCGTCGATTTTCTCATCGCGCAGCACGCGCACCGTAGCGCCCAAGGCCGCGCGCTCCGGGATGGCATTATACGCGCCGTCTCCCGCCCACAGGTTGGTCACGGTAATCACGATGGGCTCGAGCGCATCGAAGCGGCGGGTCAGCGCGGTCTGCAAAGACATCTGAATCTCCGCCAGCGCCGCCACCGGGTCGATGGCATCGTGCGGGCGGGAGCCATGCCCGCCTTTGCCCAGCACCGTAATGGTCAGGTTGGACGAGCTAGCCATCATCGGGCCTGGAACGTAGTGGAAGGTACCGCGGTCCTGCGGGCCAACGTGGAGGCCGTAGGCGGCAATGGGGCGTCGGCCAGCGGCGTCGAGCACGCCCTCTTCAATCATGGGCAGCGCGCCACCCGGGCCTTCCTCGCCGGGCTGGAACATAAAGGTGACGTCGCCGTGCAGCTCCTCGCGGTGCTCGCAGAGAATCCGCGCCGCGCCCACCAGTCCGGCGGTATGCAGGTCATGGCCGCAGGCGTGCATGTAGCCATTCGTCGACGCAAACGGGCTGCCGGTCTGCTCGCGTACCTCGAGGGCATCCATGTCCGCGCGCAAAAGCACCGACACCGGCCGCTCGCCGCGCTGACCGCCGCGCAGCACGGCCACCACCGAGCTCAAGTCCTGGCCCACGTGGATTTCCAGCGGCAGGCCCTCCAGCGCTTCTAGGACCTTCTTCTGCGTGCGCGGCAGGTCGAGGCCGATTTCTGGGTTGCGGTGCAGGTCGCGGCGGAAGTTCTGCAGCTCCTCGAGCATCTCCTCGCCCATTTCCTGGAAGGCCTCGGTGGCCATCCGCTCGCCAATGCGCGCACGAGTCACCGGCAGGGGCGGCAGCTGCTGAGCCTGGCGCGGCGCGGCCAGACGTCCGGGGGTGGTGGGGCGAATCCGCTTGGTCGGGTCAGTCATGAGGGCTCCTTTTCTCGCTTTCGCATTCGAGGGTACAGCAGGTTATCCACAGGCCGCCGGCTGGGCTCGGGGCTGATGTGATGCGTGGGGCGAGTTATCCACAGGCCGACGCGGGAGCGCTACCGCGGCCTGGCGAGGTGTTTTAGGCTCGCCGGCATGACCCGCTTGCAGGACTACGCCCGCCAACTCGCCTCGCCGATGGAACTTCTCGGCGAGGTCTCAGGCGTACCCGAGGCAGATCTGCGCCGCCTGGGCCTGCCCCGGCAGGAGGCCCGGAGCCTGCTTGCGCTTGCCGACGTCTACTTTGGCCCCACCCCCTTCACCCGCCGACAGCGCTCGTGTCGGGCAACCACGCATTGCTTGGCGACGTTGAAGATCATCGAAAAGTACGTCTCGCGCACGAAATCCAAGCGGGATGCGTGGGCACTGCGGTCAGAATTATGCGCTACGGACCAAGACGTGGAGCGGCTCGCGCGCACACGGTTGAAAGAGATGTATCCGCCGCGACAACCCAAGAAAGTGCATTAGGGAACATCATGAATTATAACAGGGTCCAACACTGTTAAATAATGCATAGCATTCCTATCCTGCATAAACATCGCGTGACCGGCACAAATACTATTTACGGCGGTTTTGGGCTAGATCTTATGGTTTCAGGTCATTACCCATGAATGTAACAGGGTACCTAAATGTCATATAAAAACATAGAGCACGCAGCCTCTATAATCCCTTGCACGCTCCCTCATAGTCTGGTTATATTGAAAGTGCAGAGAAGAGATAAAGCACCCGTAATCGAGTGTATAAAATCGGACCTGTATTTATATTATTAATTTTGTTTTTAAGTCCGGTACCGGACGTAATTCTTAAAGGATTTTTTATGTCCACTCAATTGAAAGAGAGGGAGCGCAGAACATTAGCGAAGGCTAATGATGATGTACGCGCTTATGTAGACGAAGTTGTACGCCGCGCCCCGCGCTTTAGCGCTAAGCAACTAGACACTGTCACTGAGGCCCTCAATGCCAAGGAGGTCCGCAATGGATAACGAGATTCTGTCTTCTATCTATGGCACCAATGGTGTTGATACGGACAAGGTCCTCGACACCCTAGCGGAACTTGAAGACGTGAAGAAGTCTAAGTCTTCGACAAAGACCAAGTCTTCAAAGACCGCAGCGGTTGACCACACCCGGTTTCTTCTTCGCCCAACGTCGATTCTTGTTAACGCCGCCGCCCTTCAACTAGTAGACGAAGAGGGCTTTTGCGATAAATCAGCCGAGGATATGTCTCAGGAGATGCTGACGCGTATTCATGCTGTCTACGCGGAAAAGGATCAAGTGATAAAGACCAAGACCGCAGTACCTAAAGAGTTACCATACTTTGCTATCGCGATTATGGTCATCAAGAAGTACAACTTTGTCGTGATTATGCCGGACGATAGCAGCAACCGCGAGAGTGGTTTCCTAGCTTTCTATGACGGTAACGAGAAGTCTTCTTCTTATGGTCTGTATGTCACTGACACCGTGCGGATGGATAAGATCTTTTCCTTCTTCTACGGCGTTATGAGCTCTATGAGAGTGTCTGATGGTTTGTGTGTGGGAACCGATCCCGCATAAGGAGATAAGCCAGAATGACTACTGTGGCGAGACGAGATCCGGCCGATAAGGCCAAGATTGATGCGATTGAAAAGAA
>NZ_JAKRNF010000011.1:0-91497 GCF_022347225.1 Corynebacterium sp. ACRPQ | reverse complement strand
GGGAAAACCCAGTCGGCTAGCAGGCATGCCCGAAAACCACACGACCAAACAACCCCGTAGAGAGAATCCGCCCCCGATTTCTCCACCCGCGAGGTTGACAACCTATATAGGAACACCCCCCCTTTCCCACCGCGCGCCCCTCCACCTGACCAGAACCATGATTTAATCGCCTCGCAAGGAACCAGGTCCAATGTAATGGGGCACCAGAGTAAAGGAAGGCATTGATGCTCAGCATTATCGCTTTAGTCATTAGTATCGTTTTCGCCGTTGCTATTATCAAAAAGCTCGATGACATCGATGCGCACTTAAAGGAGCTGCTCGCCTCGCGCGAAGATGACCAAACACCGTGTTAAGCGTGTGGGTGGCTAAGGAGACGGTGAATAAATTTCGCATTAACCAACTGCAAAAGGCCCATACCGACCGTGAAATGGAATTTTCCTGCGATGCAGCTTGAAGGGCTATGTCTTCGTAGACCAAAGTGGTTTCCAAGCAGCAGTTCCAGTACTTCGTACGTGGGGTAGCCAAGACCGCCGACTTCAAGGAAGTATCATTCCCGGATACCAGCGAAAAGAGTTAGTCATTTGGCTATTAGAAAGCTTCGCTACGTGTGGTTTGACCCGTACGCAATGTCCGTGAGTGTCTAGCTTTTGATGGAAAACTTGGTTTCAGTGTCGCTGGCCGCACCTACGCCGCCGTCATGTCCGCCGACACCCTGTTCATCACCCTCCCCACAGGGGTGGGTGTGGACATCCACGTGAAGATTCTGGAGAAATTCGCCGCCCACGTCGCGCCCCCGCGTTGGGTTGGCAGCCGAACCGCGAAGGACCAGTCATCGGCTATCCCATCGACTAATTCTTGTAGGTCGCAGGACCTTCGCGTGACTGTTAGTTTAGCCTATTTTAAATAGTTCATCGAATGCTGTATAGTTCAGCACATGTTGACTATTGCTTCGCGTCTCGACGTCATGAACCGGCTCGGTCGGGCCATGGCTGATCCGACGCGCTCCCGAATCCTGATAACCCTACTAGACGGCCCGAGCTACCCGGCCGTGCTCGCGCAAAGCTTGGATCTGACCCGCTCGAACGTCTCGAACCACCTGTCCTGCCTGCGCGATTGTGGCATTGTCGTAGCTGAGCCGGAGGGCCGCAAGACCCGCTACGAAATCGCCGATCCCCACCTCGCGGCAGCGCTCGAAGCGCTGGTCCACGCGACGCTGGCCGTCGACGAGAATGCCCCCTGTATCGACACTGAGTGCTCGGTGCCCGGCTGCGGCGAGAAAGGAGCGGACGTATGAGTTCAGCATGTGGATGCGAAAACGAACCCGCCACGGAGATCGACGAGCTCGATCGGCCATGGTGGAAGGACCCTGAGCTACTGCTGCCGATCTTCTCCGGCGTAGCCCTCATAACAGGACTGGTGCTGGACTGGTCCGACTTGGAGACGCCCGCGACGGTACTGTATTGGGTTGGCCTGCTGTTGGGCGCTTACACGTTCGCGCCTGGAGCGATCCGGAACCTTGTCACGAAGCGCAAGCTCGGCATTGGCTTGCTAATGACGATCAGCGCGGTCGGCGCGGTGATCCTCGGATTCGTCGGAGAGGCCGCGGCGCTAGCGTTCCTGTACTCGATCGCCGAGGCACTGGAAGACAAGGCGATGGACCGGGCCCAAGGCGGACTGCGGGCACTGTTGAAGCTGGTACCGCAGACCGCGACGGTGCTGCGCGACGGCACAGCGGCTGAGGTCGAAGCGAAGGACCTCGAGGTTGGCGAGCTAATGCTCGTGCGCCCCGGGGAGCGGATCGCCACGGACGGCATCATTCGATCCGGGCGCTCCAGCCTTGACACCTCAGCGATCACCGGAGAATCCATTCCGGAGGAGGTTGCGCCCGGCGACGAAGTGCCTGCGGGAGCGATCAACTCCGCCGGGGTGCTGGAGGTCGAGACGACCGCAGCTGGAACGGACAACTCGCTGACCACACTCGTGGACCTAGTCGAGCAAGCGCAGGCGGAAAAGGGCGACCGCGCCCGGATCGCCGACCGGATTGCCCAACCCCTAGTGCCCGGGGTGATGATCCTGGCGGTGCTGGTCGGCGTGATCGGCTCGCTGCTGGGCGACCCTGAGACGTGGATCACCCGTGCGCTGGTAGTCCTGGTCGCAGCGTCGCCGTGCGCGCTGGCAATCTCCGTGCCGCTGACGGTCGTGGCCGCGATCGGCGCGGCCAGCCAGTTCGGAGTGGTCATCAAGTCCGGCGCGGCGTTCGAGCGACTCGGCGGCATCCGTCACCTGGCAGTGGACAAAACCGGAACCCTTACCCGCAACCAGCCTGAGGTTACCGGAGTGGTCCCGGCAGACGGATTCGATCGGGCGCAGGTGCTTTCCTTCGCGGCGGCAGTTGAGCAGCAATCGACGCACCCCCTCGCCGCGGCGATCGCGGCAGCGGGGTCCGAAGCGCCCACCGCCTCGGACATCAGTGAGGAAGCTGGGCATGGCATCGGCGGCACCGTCGAAGGCCGACGGGTGCTGGTGGGCAGCCCCCGATGGATCGACGCCGGGCCACTGAAAGCGGACGTTGAGCGCATGGAGTCCGAGGGCCAGACCTGCGTCCTGGTCACCGTCGATGACGCTCTCGCCGGGGCGATCGGGGTCCGCGACGAGTTGCGGCCCGAGGTGCCCGAAGCGGTGCAGGCCCTGCACGCCAACGACGTGGAAGTAAGCATGCTCACCGGCGACAATACTCGCACCGCCCGGGCGCTGGCTGGAATCGCCGGAATCGACGACGTGCGCGCCGAGCTGCGCCCTGAGGACAAGGCAAGCATCGTCGCCGATTTCTCCTCCAAGACGCCGACGGCGATGATCGGCGACGGCATCAATGACGCGCCGGCACTCGCGGGCGCGACGGTGGGCATAGCGATGGGAACGGCCGGCTCTGACGCCGCGATCGAGTCCGCTGACGTCGCCTTCACCGGCCACGACCTCCGGCTGATCCCGCAGGCTCTGCAGCACGCCCGCCGAGGCAGCAGGATCATCAACCAAAACATCATGCTGTCTCTGGCCATCATCATCGTGTTGATGCCGCTGGCGATCAGCGGCGTGCTGGGCCTGGCCGCCGTCGTGTTGGTTCACGAGGTCGCCGAAGTCATCGTGATTTTGAACGGCCTGCGGGCTGCGCAAACGAAGCGCTGAGCCACACTTTTGATGTCGAGCTTCACCGACACGGTCCGCGACTACCTGGGCAGTGTGTTTGGCAAAGGGCCCACACCCATCAGTGTTGCCGAGCCGTTGTCGGTCCAGTTGCCGTAACCGACTAGATGCAGATTCTCCACGTCAGATTCGCGGCCGCGCATAAGGTGGCGGAATGAGCCAAGTGCCGGACGGAAACCGGTGCACCAGATCAGGTGGTCGTGGTCGAGCTCGCTCAAGCTATCGACGATGGGGGGTAGCGGTGCGCTGACCGGAGTTGCGGAGCTCACGTAGATGAGGAAGCGCGACAATCTCCCCGAGGTTCGGGCCGAAATCGCCGCCGAGAATCCGGCGGCTGCCCGCGTTAAACGTTGAACTTAAAGTCCACGGAGTGTCGTCGATAAATAACCATTTGATGCGCGCGTGCGGAATTAACAACGAAATACCGCTAAAACAGACAACATATGGGGTGCACAGAAACACATATAAGTTCTGCGGAAAACCTATAGGGTGCGTCGCTAAAAACCGCTGTGCGCGAAAAACATAAAGGGTTTACGGACCCGGTCCCAGACCCCTCAATACTCTGAGCCGGAAGAATGGAAAGTGGAAGGTTGATGTATCCCCACTATTTATTTTTTCCGTTTTTCGGAGTACATCGGGAGCTACAACTGCGGACCAGCTCTGTGTGAACTAGATGAGAAGGCGCAGCAGCGAATCATCGACGCTGGACAGTTGGTGCTGCGGGCACGCGAGCGGCACCCCCAGCGGTCACTCGCGGAGCACTACAACCCGTTATCGATGGACCCAATTCTGCTCAAGGCTCACAACAACTTGGACCGGGAAGTCGATAAGGCTTTCGATGTGGCACGCAAACTCACCAACGAGCGCCAGCGCCAGGAGCTACTGTTCGCCAGCTACGGGGAGTTGGCGAGGGGCTATGTCTCCTCGCTTTCATCAAAATCGAAACCACCAGCAGGGTCGTTCCCCGTGCAGGTGATTTTGATCGGTCCCGCTGCTGGGTGTAGAACCCTGTCGCTGGCAACGCCGGGAACTATGACTGTGCCCGACGAGAACACGTCACTGCCATAACGCGGCTCACGGTAGACGAACATGGGTCGTTCACTACTACTGGTGGATTTCGGTTTTGGTGGTGGGGGGATTACCGCCGCCGGCCTCGATTTTTCCGTTGAGGAGGGCGTTGACTACTTCCCGATTGTGAAATGGGCCGATGGCGCAGTGGAGAGGAACCAGTCACCTGGAAGAGATCGATCCAGTCGCTGGTGTGCAATCTGGGAGGTAGGGTTGCGGGGTCGATTCCTCGCGAGCGCAACCATGATTGTGTCTCTGAACGTGATGAAAACAACCCTGCCCTTCGGAGAATTTCCCCTATCCCGCGTCCCCGGGCGGTGAAAACGGTGTGCACCATCGCCTGAAAGGCTTTGCGTTGCTCTATCGGGATCTTCGGGTCACCCACCCGGCGGATCACTAAGATCCCCCCGTCAACGTTTGGCTGTGGCCGGAAAGCAGACCTTGGTACTCGGGAACCAAGGTGAAACGTGAACCATGGGGACCACTGAGCCGTCATCATCGTGCTTGCACCTACCCCGGCCCGGCGGCGAGCGACTTCCCACTGCATGAGGAGTACAGCGTCAGTCCATGCCGGCGCATGCAACAACTTTCGAAGAATGGCAGTGGTGAGGTGAAAGGGAATGTTTCCCACAATGACGCAGGGAGTGGCGGGTAACGGGAAGTTGAGGAAATCATCATGGACCACTTCGACCGACGCCGAGGCGGTCTTTTTTGTGAGTTTGGCAGCTAGTTTTGCGTCTACCTCAACTGCCGTTATTGCCCTCCCCAAGTGGGATATCGGGTGAGTGAGGGCACCGCTTCCTGGCCCGATCTCAATGATGGGGCCGGAGGTTTGTTTTACAAGATCGACGATGGAGTTGATGATCTTGTGGTCTGTGAGAAAATTTTGGCCATGTTCGTGACGGCCGTATCCGTATGTAGACATCAGGTGTGCTCCGTGGAGTTGAAACGGAGCCGGGCATGGCAAATGGCCGCCCGGCTAAAGGACCGGAGCGGTTTCTAACCTGCGGGAGGGAGAAAACCGCCTTAGCGGCTGGTGAGCGGCCGCATGAAAACGGAACCTGAAATCAACATGGGCCTATCGTATCCAATTAATTTCGCAGGGTCCAATACGGTGAGAAAAAAGACAACCGCACCGCAACAGTGCAAGACCTCTCTGGATTGGAATTTGTCCTACCTTCGGCTCGTCGTACAGACGCCACTGGCGTATTTTGTCTCTGGGCAACGAGGGGGAGTTACCCCCACCTCCGGATGTTTTTAAGGTGCACCCCTTATTACGCTGTGGTGCGGGAGTAGTTTTGTCCGACTGATCGGACTACCCACCGACGTGGGGCGGGTAGTTCGAGGTCCCAGCAGATGATCGCGTCGATTTCGCCGCGTTCAAAGGATGCCACCATGGCGTCGTAGTCGGGGCGAGCCACATTCTTCTTTGACGCGGAAATGGACTGATCGACGTAGTTATGTCCTATGTCCAACGTCCAAGCCACGCTGCTTTGCAATGGCTTCACAGTCCTGACGCTGCCGGTCGATGGTGAGGCCATCCACGTCAGCGTCTCGCGAGATACGAAGGTAAATAGGAGCGCGTGTTGCCAAACGCTTTTAATAAGACCCTTAGCTAACATTGAACTTAAACTCGACCACGTTCCGTAGCCGAATAACCTTTGGAGCCGCGCCGTCAGTTAGCAGAGATGTGGCACCGCAGCGCCTAGGCAAGAGGAGGCAGATGAGTATCGACGATATCGCGGACCACGTCGATGTCGACGCCGAAATACTGGTGCACCAGGATGTTGCGGAAATCCCGAATCTGAGGCCAGACGATCTCAGGGTGCGCGCCGGTGATCTCATCGGGAAGATGGTTCACGGCTTCGCCGGACTGCGACTCACAGCGGCACCGCCTCGGCGAGCGTCGAAGCGGATACCGGGTGCCTGAGCAACTGGGCAGGAAACACGTCGATGCCATCGCGCCCGAACAGAGCGCGACTCTCCTCGAGCAGACCAGACGCACGCATCAGGAGACGTCCCTCCGCAGGGTCCATCCCGACGAGGATGTCGATGTCCGATCCTGCAGACGCGGTGCCGCGCGCGACGGACCCGAACAACTTCGGGATGGTCGCGCCGTACCGATCGATGAGCACCTGGAACTAGTCAAGACGCGCAACGAGAATCCCGCGTAGGGCAAGCGTCTCAGGCGTCATGACGGTCTCAGACATGCTTCCGGGGGAAACGGGCCCGGCAGCACGTCGACATGGAGCTTTGACATTGAAGCGGAACTCCACCGCGTTCTTAAGGGCCGACGACATTCTCCCGTCTCACCGCCGCACCAGGCGGCACTGACGCGCTGCCACCACTTACAGCCGGTCGTCTCGCCCGCCCGCCATGACGCACTCAACGAACGAGCGATAGAGCAGGCTTACACGCGTCTCGCACTAAACGACCGGGCAGCAGCGTCACGGAGGTTCCGAAGTAGCGGCTATCGCAGTGCACCTAAGGGTTTGGTGAGGGAACCAGCCATTCGGCAGCGGTACGGAACGTAGCCCTCAGTTGCGGGTGCTCCCGCACGATCTCTCGCTGCCGCTCCGCCGGCAACCCGAGCTCGTGCAAGACGTTGAGGATTACGACCGCGGTCGTCACCTCGACGACGGCGATCAGCTCCTCGATGGAATGGTTGGGCGTTCTGCCCTCGTGCGCGAGGTCATTGCGGGCGCGCGTCGTCCACTTCGCCCAATGGTCGACATCCGGTAAAAGCTGTGCGATCGCTTCCTGATCGGGTCGCGCGGCGAGGGCATGGAGCCGATCACGGAGGGTCGGGTCGTTGCGGATCGCCCCCTTGAACCTGTTTCGGTGCTCATCGGGAACCTGCGCCAGCATCGCCTCTCGCATCGCCCTGAACTCCGCGTTGGGGAACGGTTTCTCGTCGATGCGGAGGTTGCGGTGCAACACCTCGGCAGCACCGACTGCCGTCAGAAGATTGTTCTCAACAAAACGGGCCGGTGCGTAGCGCAAGCCCAAGATCATGTTTGTCGCTGTCTCCAGGCGGCCATGGGCCTCGCACCATCGGGGCATGACCTCCTCAAATGGGATCGAGCCGCAGGTGAAGAACATTCGGTGGTGATCGACGGCTTTCGCGTCGTGTTTTCCAAGCGCGGCCGGTGAGTAGAGCACATCGGCACGTCGGCGCGGCAGCGGGCGGCCATCAGGGAAGTGCGACTCGGTCCCGGCAACTTCCAGTCGGAGCCAGATCACTCCGGCCGCGCGATGCGTCGCCAGGGAGATCAGGTCCTGCACCAGGCTCGCCTCCTGCAGAGCAACACTCAGAGAGAATGGTTCGGCTGGCACGACGCAGATGGACACCGTGTCCCGCATACGTCCGACGCTTCCTCCCTTGCGCTGGTCGAAGAATGGAAGCGTGTGCGTGTGCTGAAGGCGATACTCAGTGTCGTCGACCACGACCGATTGCGCCTCGACCGGCTTCACCGAGATACGCCCGGTCCCATCGATCTTGCCGTCGGGAGCCCCGAGGGATCCTTCGAACACAGAAGACGCCGCCCAGAGACTCAGATCCTCGACTGAGACTTCTGCCCTAGCGAACGCCGGATCCGCGTCACCGCTGACATGCGCGCCGATGATGGCGACCGTCGCGGTCACGGTCTGCTTATCAGGGCTCGCCACTCGCGCACCCATGGTCCTTCTGGTGCTCCTAGGAACACAGCCAAGCAGTGTGATCTCCCTGAGCTCGGCCACACCGTGCATGACTTCCCAGGTGCGGGTTCCTTCGTGAACAGCAGTCCATCCAGACGAGTCCGTCGTCAAGATCCGATCCTCGAAGGTGCCGATCAGCGACAGAGAGAGACCATCTTCCGGGTCGTACCGTAGGACACCCGGGACCTTCTCGCTAGGGGCTTCCGGCAGCCACCACACGCCAGCCCACTCGCCGGCCTTGTCGAGGTTGAGAGGATCATTAGGCATCGTACTCCCGGTCCCGGGCTCCTTCCTGTCTTGCGGCCAGATGTCAGGTCGAAAATCTTTACTCCACCACATGCCCCCCACGTAGGACAATCTACAGCGAGATCATGGTCAACTGAGATCGGATGCGGCGACTGGCACACAATCGCAGTTCGACGCGACGGCACGGCCCTCGCAACTGGCAACAATCAGCGAGGGCAGACCGACGTCGCCCGGTGGACACACGTGTCCGGGGTCTTTGCCGGCTACCTACCCACCGTCGGCTTACACGAAGACGGCACCGTCGTCGCCGTCAGCGACGACAGCAGAGGCCAGTGCGAGGTGTCATCGTGGAGAAACATCACCTCAGTGGCGGCCGGCTCCGTCCATACGCTCGCGCTGAGCCAGACCGGAAGGGTCTTCGGAACGGGCGACAACCAGTTCGGCCAGTGCGATGTCCAGTCATGGACCGGCATCACAGCGATCGCAGCCGGAGCGAGACACTCGCTCGGGCTGCGGGCGACCACACCGAGCAGCAATGCAATGTCAACGCCTGGGCCGCTCGACCACAGATGAACTGAAGTCCAGCGTGCCCGATAATCGGCGGTCGATCACACGTTGAATCTAAACTCCACCGAGTTCCGGCACATAGGTACATCTGAACACGGGGTTCACGTGCTCCCCCTCCCCACGGTCAGTGCTCGCTACTGATCAGGGGACACAGGCTCACCCTCGACGTGGGTCAGCCTGCAGGACGCCACGAAGGAGGTACCGCGCCATCACGCCGGCAGGGAACCCGGCTGAGACGCCACATACTAGGGATCTGAAGAGGGCTCGACATGCCAGCGGTCGGCCCCTATTCCTTCGCGAGCACGGCGTTATCCGTCAGGCAGAAGTCATCGTTGATCTTGATGACCAGCGCAACGAGTAGGCGGAGCGCTGTTAGATACGTGTGGCGGTGAACGCGGTCGTCGTCACCGTCTGCCTGTGATCCATGGAGGTAGCGGTTGCGCAGGCTAGGTCCGTTGCTGAACTCCTTATCGTTAAGGAAGTAGTTGAAGTAGCTGACCTCCGCGGCGCTGAGCAGCGTTGATCGATGCGCCAGCCATCCGGCGCTCACCATCTCGTCAATGGCTTTCTGGCCGGCCGCCGAATGATGGAGACAGCTCGTCACCTCGTACTCCCAGAGTTCCTTGAGCACATGCAATTGTGGCGCGCTTGCAAACGCAATTCGGTCACGATCTCCGGTCAGGATGCCCTTCTCGACCAGGAAGTCGATGTTGCGCTGTTGGTACTCGTGGAACTGGTCGTAGGCGATGTCATTGGCGATGACCAAGTGGAGGAAGCTCTCTGCCTCCAGATCGCTGCTGATGTGCACCAATCCGGATTGGTCCGAGAAGAGCAGGTGCTGAATTCCTTGGATGTCCGCGTTGTTGGCAACGTAGGCGTACTTATCCACAACCTGACTCGGGATGTCGCCGTAGGAAAGCTGCTCCGATGTGATTGTCAACAGCTCCGGGTCAACCTCGCCGTAGTCGACATGCAGCGTGAACTGCTTGAGGACGCTCTCCATCTCTGAGAACAGATGGCGGCTCTTCTCAAGGTAGGTAGCGGTCGGGCTGGAGGCGCGGTACTTCAGCCCCTTGGCACCGAACTCCTGCTCAAGGTAGTCCGTGAAGAACCAAGCGATGACCGACTCGAGCTCTATACCTTCGGAGCTGAGGAAGCGCTCGTACATCAAGGTCTGGAGCAAGGACGCCTGATCCTTGAGCCTGAACACCGCCCCCGTCCGGTAGTCGCCCTTGCCCGGCGTACCCATGAACCGCTCGAAGACGCCAAGTTGCGCTCCGTAGGAAGGGAGTTCCAGGAGCATGTGGTCGTTGGCGAACTGGAACAGGTGAACAAAGTTATTCAGGATAGTCGGGTAGTCGAGGTTCTCCGTGAGCCAGGTTCGACTGTAGGAGTACTTGCCAACCATGCCGTCCAAAGACTGGACGACCTCTTCGACCTGATCGGCCGAGATGCCCACTTCGCAGCCGGTCTTGATCCCCTCCGTGGACTCGAACATCTTCTTCGTGAGCGCATCTGCCTTGCGACGAGCCTTTAGCTTCAGTCGTGCATCGACGCCGGTGTTCTTGTCAGCTCGTGCGGATGCGATCAGCTTGACGAAGTTGAGGTTGGGCTCTTCCTCATCGAGGTAGCGGTCAAACAGGCCACGCTGATCCGCGGGAGTGAAGCTCTTCGGAAGATGGATTGGATCCCGCCCCTCGGACTGGAGGAACTTCCGCGCAAGCAGCTCAGCATTGCGCGGCTCATCGAGTAGCAGGGCCCGAATCTCCTGGTCGTAGGCACGCACGAGTGCCTGGCATGAGAGCAGATCGTGCGGGTGGAAACTCTGCTCTTGAAGTGCAGCAAGCACGATCGAGTCAGTGCAGCGCTCGAAGACCTTGTTTTTTCCGAGGAGATCGAGGACGTCTGTGCGGTACTGAAAGTCAACGTCCTGAACGAGCGTTGAGAAGGTGGCGTCAGTCACTTTGCCGAAAAACCTGCCGATGACTTCCCGGATCTCGGGGACGTGCGCCAGAGGCGCGTCTCGCTCTGCTTCGGCCAGGTCCTTCGGGAGAACTTTGTGTTCTAGGAACAACGCGAGATGATGCAACTCAACGATGTCGTTTATGCCTTGATCGCCACGAGTAGCATCGAATTCACGGACGAGCTCTAGGAGGCGGTCGGCCTGCCAGAAGGTTCCGTAGTCGCTGAGGCCGAAGAACTTCAGTCTCTTCTCTGGTCCGCTTTCCGACACTCGAATCTCCCTCCCGGTAGGCGTCACTCTATACAGTTCGGGGGCGCCTAGTGGCACGAATTTGAAGTTGTTGCCTGATCGTACAGCAGTCCCCTTGGGCGGAGCCGTCGTCCACGTCGATCGTCGCGCCGGCTCCTCGTTCTGTCGTGGAAGCGAGCCGAACTAGCGGCGCATCACCCCGAGGCGGACACGACCTACGTCACGATGGGCATAGTCCCGCGCCCCATCGGGCTCCTCCCCACCGCGGAGCGGCGCACGACGGACGATGTACAACTACGCGGGTAGGCCCCTTGCAAAAGCGCCGGGCACTAGTCCTGACTCAACACTCGACGAGAATCATCAACGAATCTCACTAGTTATTGAAACGGAACTCCACTTGGTTCAAGTCATCCGTGTGACCCCGCGGGCGACCCGCGCCGGGTTGATGTGTGCGTTGGGGTGTGCAGCGGCACAGAGTTTTGGGTGACAGCATCCTTGGCTGGCGCTCCGCGGTGATCACTGCACGGCCTAGTGTGTTGGGTGCGCTGCAACTCATTGGCGGGCTTTTGTCCATATGAGCGTGTCTTCGATTCGTTCCGGTTTTAAGTCCGCCGCGTACCTACCGTGGTGGCGGACACCGAGAATTACACGGAACAGGCCATCGCGGCCGGCAGCATTAATGACTTGACTGGCTGGCTCGCCTATAAGCTCGGGGTGGTTACCAACCTGTCCAATCCGAAAGCGCTGGTATTCTTTGGTGCGGTTTTCGCGCAGTTTATTCGCCCCGATATGTCGCCCACGTGGACCGTTGCGGTGGCGGTAATCCTCTTGGCGATGTCCTTGACGTGGTTTTCTACCTTTGCGCTCATTGTGCGCGCGGCATCGCGCTGGATTGCGCATCATTCTGCGGCCATCGATATCGTTTCGGGTCTTATCTTTGCGGTGCTGGGACTCGTTATGGCCGTCGAGGGCGCTATCGAGCTCTTTGGTTAGTGCAGGTGGCGGATTTCTATAAAAGAGTTGATATAAGCGCTATCTAAATCACAGGACTTACCTGTTTCGCTGCAGGTGAGAGCGTCCTTATAGTGGCATGCGTTGATCCAATGGCATGCGAGTATGGAGGTGTTAGGTGGCTATTAGCGCCCTCGTGACCCTGATGGGCGTGTGGTTCGCGGCGATGGCCTCGCCGGGCCCAGACGTAGTGCAAATCATTCGCCTAGGTGCGCGTTCTACGCGCGCAGCCGTATGGGCGGCGCTGGGTAGTACCACCGGCCTTACCATTTGGACCGTGGCCTCCTTGGCGGGGCTGTCCGCACTGATTTCTGCGCACCCTGGGATCCTCGTGGCGCTGCAGGTTCTCGGTGGATGCTACCTGCTGTGGATGGCCTATACCGCCATTACCGGTGGCATAAAGGAGCGTCGCGCGCCCGCAACCGTCGTAGGCACCGAAACCCGCGCCCCGCAGCCGCGCGGGTTTACACCGGACGGCATCATCAAGGCGGGCACTGCCTATCGCATGGGATTTATCTGCGATCTTTCGAACCCCAAGGTGGTCATCTTCTTTGGCGCCATCTTTGCCAATTTCATTGATCCCGGCATGGGCATCGGCGCCAATCTCATGGTGGGTGCCGTATTGATTCTGGAAAGCCTCGTGCTTTTTGTCGGCGTGGCTCTGAGTACTCGTGCGGTCTCAAAGTGGATGGCTAAGAACTCCGCCTGGGTGGATATTGTCAGCGGCGTGGTCTTCCTATTGCTGGGCGTGGTCATCCTCTTTGAGGGATTGCGTGGGCTTATAGCCATGTAATCTGGGGCCATGATTTTTACCACTACCAATACCGTTGATGGCTACGAGATTACGGATTATATCCGCATCATCGCCGGGGAAACCGTCATCGGTATTAATATGCTGAAGGATTTCGGGGCATCCCTCCGCAATATCACCGGTGGACGCTCCGCCGGATATGAGAGCGAGGCCATCAAGGCACGCGAGGCGGCGCTCGATGAGCTGTGGCGCCGCGGGCAGGAGCTCGGGGCCGATGGTGTGGTGGGCATCGCCTTCGATTATTCGCCCATGGGCACGTCGAATGACATGTTGATGGTTACGGCCACCGGCACGGCGGTGAAGCTGCGCGCCCGTGATTAAAATCGGCAAGAAAACACTGGCCCTGTGCGCTGGGTTATGCGCGGCAGCCGGACTCATGGCGGGGTGCGAGGAAGAACCGCCGTTACCGGGCAGCGTGCCAAATGAATCGCAAGGCGCGGCCGATGGCTATATCACCACGCTGCCGGATCAGGGCACAACGGCCAATGGTCGCTACCAGATCATTAACCTACAAAATCATCGCAGTTTTGTAGTCCACGTGCCGTTTAATGCGGATAAGCACCACCGCCTGCCCGTGGTCGTGGCGATGCACGGCTATGAGATGGACGCCGGCAACATGTTCAAAGGCACCGACTTATCCCAGGGCGATGCCATTACCGTCTTTGTCCAAGGTGCGGGCAAGGCGTGGGCACCGGCACCCTATGCGGTAACCAGCTTGGAAGATGACCTCAAGTACGTGGATGACACGATTGATTTCGTCCGGCGCCATTATCCCGCCACGGACACCACCTATGGCGTGGGCTTTTCCAATGGCGGCGGATTCGCTCGCGCGATGACGTGCAAGCGGCCGGGCCTATTCGATGCGGTGGCCACGGTTTCGGCGGCAAAGTATGACCGCGTGGAAAAAGACTGCGCCAGCGAGCCCACCGACTACCTAGATATCCACGGCACCGAAGACGTGCTTATGAAATACGGTGGCGGGCACCAGCACGGCGCGCACTACCGCTCGGTGAAGCAATCGCTACGCGGAATCGCGAGGGAGAATGGGTGCAATCCGTTTCCAAAGCGGCGTCGGAAAGAAGCAGTGGAGCACTTCACCTGGCGGGTATGTGATGCGCGCACCGAGCAGTACACCATCCACGGTGGCACGCACACGTGGAATGGCGGGGCCACGGACCATTCCGGTTTGGTGAAAGCGGAGTGGACCACCGATACGGTCCTGGATTTCTTCCATATCGCCCACCCGTAGCGATAGCCGCGCGCGGGCTGGGTAAGCTGGGCGGCATGCTAGACATTCCTATCAACGGCGACTCCATCAAATTGGGCCAGTTCATCAAGCTGGCCAGCTTGGTGGCTACCGGCGGCGAGGCTAAAGAGCTCATCGCAGAAGGCGTAGTTACGGTCAATGGCGAGCCTGAAACGCGCCGGGGCGCCATGCTCCACCCAGGCGATGAGGTGTGCATCGAGGACGCCTGCGCGCGCGTGGGCGAGCCGGACGATGACGATGATTACTTTGATGAAGCCACGGCCGACGATGACTTTGATCCGGAAAAGTGGAGGAATATGTAGATGCCAGCATTCGAAGCTGAAGTGGGCATGCCCTACTGGATCGACCTGACCACCTCGGACCCGCGCAAGTCCGCGCACTTCTACGAGCAGGTGCTGGGATGGGAAATCTCCGCCGAGTCCGGCGAAGACAATCCCTACCAGATGGCGCGCCTGCAGGGCCTGCCCATCGCCGGTCTGATCCCGCAGCCGGAGGAGGCCCCCATGCCGGATACGTGGGTGACCTACTTCCTGTCCAAGGACATCGCGGGCGATTGCCAGCGCGCGCAGAACCTCGGCGGGCGCATCCTCGTGGAGCCGCAGCAGGTGCAGCTGGGGCACATGGCCCTGCTTGTCGACGCCGCCGGGGGCATGTTCGGCCTCATCCAACCCGCCGGCCCAGAGCACTTCGTGGCCGCCGGCGAGCCCGGCACCCCGGTCTGGCACGAGCTCACCGCTACCTCGGGCTTCCAGAACGCGATGGATTTTTATGGCGAGCTTTTCAACTGGGAAATCCGCGCCATGCAGTCTGAGGATGAGAACTTCATCTACGCCACCGCGGAAGAAGACGGGGCGCCGTTTGCCGGCCTGTGGAACGCCGAGGGGCAGTTCCCGCCGCAGGTCCCGAGCTTCTGGCAGACCTACCTGGGCGTGCGCGATATTGATGCCGCTGCGAAGAAGGCCGTGGAACTAGGTGGCGAGGTCATCCGCGAACCATGGGATTCGCCCTTCGGCCGCATGTGCCTTTTGGCTGATTCCACCGGTGCCACCATCACCCTCACCGAGGTTGAAGACGCCCCCGAAGAGGAGCCGACCGAATCGGATGACGTGCTGGGGCTCGACCCGCAGTAATTGCGATGAGTGAGTCGCCACTGGTCAAGCGCGTATTGGCGGTCGTTGCCGTAATCCCGCCCGGCAACGTCACCTCCTATGGCGAGGTGGCCAAAGTGGCCGGCTGCGGTGCGCGCAACGTCGGCACCGTGTTAAAGCGCCACGGCGGTGGTGCCGATACCGCCTGGTGGCGCGTCGTGCGCGCCGATGGCGCCTCCCACGATCCCGCCCGCGCAGCACAGTTCTGGGATCGTGAGGCCATCGCGCACGCCGGCGGCCGCGTTAAAATGCACGAGCACGGAATCGACGCCCGCGAATTACAGGAGTTGATGGAGTGAGGGCCTGGGTCATTCTTTTTCTCGCGATTGCCAGCGAAGTCGTGGGCACCGTCGCGCTGAAATACGCCGTGGACCATTTCTGGATCTACGGCGTGGCCGCTTTTTGCTTCTTCCTTGCCTTCGTGCTGCTGCACCGCGTGATGCAAGAAGGCGTCAACGTGGGCGTGGCCTATGGTCTCTGGGCATCCGGCGGGGTCATTTCCACTGCGCTGCTTTCCGCCGCGCTATTTGGCGAGCCGCTCGGCGCGGTAAAACTCGCCGGCATCGCGCTCATCATGGGCGGCGTATTCTGCGTGGAAATGGGCGCGAAACCAGACGAGGATCAAGACCATACTGTGGAGGTGGCGCCGCAATGATCTGGTTCCTCCTTTTCCTCGCCACCGCCATTGAGGTCACCGGCACGCTGTGCCTGCGCATGTCCGCGGTAACCGGCCGCCGCTTCTGGGTGGCGCTCGTTGCCCTGTGCTATGTCTCTGCCTACGGCTTCTTGGCGCTCGTGCTCAAGGCCGGCATGGATCTGGGCGTGGCCTACGGCATTTGGGCTGCCACCGGTGTTGCTTTGACCGCCATCGCCTCCTACCTCCTGTTCAAGGAGCCATTTACCTGGCTGAAATCCCTCGGCGTGGTGCTCATTGTCGGGGGAGTCCTGCTCGTAGAAGCCGGTGCGTAATACCCACGGTGGCGCTAGGATATTTTCATGATGAAAAAGCTGGCGGTAGGCTCCTTGGTTACCGCACTCTCCCTCGTTACCATCCCCGCCGCCCAGGCTGTCACTCTCGACCCGCACGCTGTGCCCGCGCGCACCCAAATCACCGTCCGCCACGATTCTGGGGCCACGGTGTCCACCGCTAATTCCCATGAGTCTCGCCCCGCGCTGTCTTTGAGCAAGCTCTACTTGGGCTATTGGGTTCTAAAATACGGTGCACCGGCTGATAAAGCCCGCGTGGAGCATATGATTCGTGTGAGCGATGACAACGTGGCTACCGACTTGGACCGCCGCTACCCGCAGGCCATCCCCAGCATCATCCACGAGTTTGGCCTGCGCGAAACGCACTACACCGGCTACTGGGGGACAACGACCACCTCCACCGAGGATGTAGCGCGGTTTACCTCGCGTATCCAGCACGATCCCGTTGCCACACCCATCAGGACCGGCATGGCTACTGCCGCTCCCGTGGCTGCCGATGGCTACCGGCAGGATTTTGGTACCTCCCGGATTCCTGGGGTTATCGGTACCAAGTTTGGCTGGTCCGATAATCGCCGCATCCATGCTTCGGTATCCACCGCCTCTGGTTTTACCGTCGCCGCCAATACCTACGGTGATGCGGCCACCCATACCGCAGATGTCACCCGCGCCGTACATAATGCCCCAGGCGCAATCCCCGGCGGTTCGAGCGAGGCCATTGGAGCTCGTATCGAGCACGATCTGCACCTGCAAGGCCCAGCGCGACAGGCTGTACGCGATGCCACCCGCACGGCAGCGAACTACGAGCGCCAGGCTTGCGCGAGCGCTAATCGAGCACTGGCGCAGGTAACGCCGATGCGCGTGTGCAACTAGGGCTTTTAGAGGCTCGAGAAAATGCAGAACAAGCACGTTTCGTCTCTCACGGAGCATGAAAAGGGCGAAACGTGCTTGTTGTGCAGAGTGGTCGGCGGCTCTAGCGGATGTAGGCGAGGGCGTCGTCGGCAGTGCTGTGGCTATAACTCTCATCGGCCTTGGCGAGCTTATTGCCGCGCAGCACCAGCCATATGCTCAGCGGGTAGAGGATAAGCGCTACCGTGACGGCCTGGATGATGGCGGCCACCTCGGAATCGTGCATGTAGTTCCAGCAAAAGTGCAGGAGGAAAGCGGCGGCTAGGCAGCCGAGAAAGACGCCGATGCGCCACCACAGCGGTTTGGCGGCGGCATAGAGCGCCCAGCCGATGCCCCAGCCGGCCAGCGCGGTGAGCAAGACGTGTAGGCCAGGGCCGGCGATAAGCCGCAGGCCCCACATTTCAACAAGGCCCTGAATATCGCTATCGGGATGCATGGTGGCACCCATGGCGCCGTAGAGGATGTTTTCGCAGGCCTCGAAGCCTAGGCCCACCACTGCGCCCACTATCCAGCCATGCCACGGACGGTTGAGCTGGCGGAAGGACATGAGCACGAAAATTACGCCAGTGGCCTTAGAAATCTCTTCCGGATAGGCACCGCTCCACGACATCATGGAATCAACCCAGCCGGAGCCAATGGCGAGCTGCATGACGGGACCGGAGCTGATCAGCGCTAGGGCTACGGCCACCCCGCCGCCCCAAAGGAAAGCCAGTAGGGCCCACAGGCGCGCCGGGCGTGCCCACATGGGGCTGCGTTGCAGCAGGTAAATGACCAGCGCTACGAGCACGGCGGCGATGAGCAGGCTGAGCAGGCCCATCAGGGGAGAGATTAAGAATGTGCTCAGCGTCTGGACCAAGAACGCGATGAGGCCAACACCGGAGAGGATCCACAGCGTGGTGCGAAAGAGCTTGGACATCTAATACATCAACTCCCCGGAGAAGTCAGCGAATTCTGCTTCGGCATCGGCGGGCAGTTCCTCTTGGCCGAAGGCATGCCAGATGCGGGAGGTGGTGGCCCAGGCCTGATCGCCCTTGCCGGTCACGGTGACCACCCAATCCTTGTTTTCGTCTTCGCCGGTGCCGTCGAGGGAGAGGGCGGCGGTGGAGGAGGGGGCGTCGGCAAGCAGGAGCGCTCCATTAGTGCCGTCAAAGGTGGGGGCGTCGGCCGGCAGGGAAGCCATGGTTAGGGCGCGGACCATGCGGCGCAAGGTGGTGGCATCGTCTTTGGCATCCTCGGTAAGGGTGGCTTGCACACTGACATCACCGCAGGTCCAGCCGATGCTGGCGAGGGATTCATAATCGCGCTCGCAGTAGAGATCGGCAACGTCAATCTCCCAATCCTGGCTGGGCTCGGTCAGGGTGACCTGCTCGACGTCCGCGGAAGAATCCCCTAGCGCCGTTTGCACGATCATGGGCAGGGCGAGAACCACCGCTACGAACGCAATGACGGCTAAGAAAAGGCGCCGCGGATGCGCTGGAGGAAAGCGATAAAATTCCATAGCCCACACCTTATCTTGCTGCTTTGACCTAGAGTGGCAAGCATGAAAGATCTTTATCAACTAGTCAATGGACCCTGGCTGGAAAGCCACGTCATTCCCGATGATCGCGGCGTGGATGGCACCTTTCACGCGCTGCGCGACGAAGCCGAAGAACTCGTCCATGAGATCGTGGACAAGGACACCGGCCGCCCGGGCAAGCTCTATGCCTCCTTTATGGATACCGAGGGAGTCAACGCGGCCGGCATGGCTCCATTGGACGCGGATCTGGACCGCCTGAGCGCGGCCGACCCGGAAGAACTGGCGCAGCGCCTGGGTGAGCTTGAGCGCACCGGCGTCGGCTCCCCGGTGACCTTCTGGGTGTCCAAGGACTCCGGTTCCGAGGATGCCATTGCTTATGTCATCCAATCCGGCTTGGGCCTGCCGGATGAGGCTTATTACCGCGAGGAAGCCCACGGGGAAACGCTGAGTGCTTATGAAAAGCACGTGGCCGAGATGCTGGAATTCCTCGACCCAGCCCGCCTCTTTGGCCTGGGCGCCGAGGTGGCCGCCCATCGCATCGTTGCCTTGGAAAAGGAGCTGGCCGCTGGTCATTGGGACGTGGTCTCCACCCGCGATGCGGTTAAGACCTATAACCCCTGCGAATTTAGCGAGCTGCCCACCATGACCCGCGCTCTGCTCTCCGGCGGCAACCTGCCAGAGCACCGCGTGGTTAATATGATGCCGTCCTACCTCGAGCACTTCGAGAGCCTCTTTACCACCGCGCGCATGGCCGATTGGCAGCTGTGGGCCACCTGGCACATCCTGCGCTCCCGCGCGGCTATGTTGCCGGAGGAAGTAGGCGCGAAGAACTTCGAGTTCTATGGCACCAAGCTCTCCGGCGCTACTCAGCAGCGCGACCGTTGGAAGCGCGCCGTGGGCTTGGCCGAGTCCCTCGTGGGCGAAGAGATTGGCCAGGTATTTGTGGATAAGCACTTCCCGGCCTCTTCCAAGCGCGAGATGGATGAGCTGGTGGACTACCTCATCGCCGCCTACCGTGAGCGCATTTCCCAGCTGGAGTGGATGACGCCGGCCACCCGCGAGCGCGCGCTGGAAAAGCTATCCCAGTTCAAGGCCAAGATTGGCTTCCCGGATTCCTGGCGCGATTACTCCGGGCTCGAGGTCTCTGGCAAGGGTGCGGACCTGCTGGCCAATGCCCGCGCCGGTTCCGCCTTCTCCCATGACTTTGAGCTGGCCAAGATTGGCAAGCCGGCCGACCGCGATGAATGGGTGACCACCCCGCAGACGGTCAACGCCTTCTATAACCCGGTGGTCAATGACATCACCTTCCCGGCCGCCATCCTGCGCCCGCCGTTTTATAACCCGGATGCTGATGCCGCAGAAAACTTCGGCGCCATCGGTGCCGTCATCGGCCACGAGATTGGACATGGCTTTGATGACCAGGGCTCGCAATTTGATGGCCAGGGCAACCTGAACTCCTGGTGGTCCGAGGAGGACCGCGCGGCCTTTGAAAAGCTCACCGCCAAGCTGGTGGAGCAATTCAATGGACAGGTACCGACGGTGCTCAAGGAGGCTGGCATCGACTCCACCGGTGTCAACGGCAGCTTCACCCTGGGCGAGAATATCGGTGACCTCGGTGGCCTGGGCATCGCCGTGGTGGCTTTCAAGAACTACTGCGCCGATAAGGGCATTGACCTGCAGGGAAAGGAGGAGAAGTTCGAGGTAGAAGGCGCCGAGCCAGAGCTGGCCGAGCACACCTACAACGGCCTACAACGCTTCTTCCTCGCCTGGGCCCGCGTTTGGCGCACCGCCATCCGTCCAGAGATGGCCACCCAGTACCTGGCCATTGACCCGCACTCGCCAGCGGAGTTCCGCTGCAACCTCATCGCTGCCAATATCGCGGAGTTCTACGAGGCCTTTGACGTGGCGGAGGATTCTGCCATGTACATTGCGCCAGAGGACCGCGTCACCATCTGGTAGCCCTTTTAGCCGCTAGGCGGTGCGCGTAGGCTCGGTGGCATGACTAACGCAGATGCTAACCAGGACCCGCACCGCCCGCTGGAGCCCGGCCAGGAATGGCACATCGGCGGCCAAGACCGCCAGATGGAGGAAAAGGAACAGCTTGAGCAGCTCGTTGCCTATATCGACGCCCACTGTGACACCCCGGATTTTCGCCCGCCGTGGGCCGGGGGCGGCTCCCCTGAGGCGGACCAATACTGCGCGCTCTTGCCGGATCGCATTACCCATGCGGCAATGATGGTGCTTGGTACTGCGGTGGATCATGCGCTGCCAGGTACTGCGTACACGGAGGGCATCAGCGTAGAAGAGTCTGAGGTGGGTGCCATTTTCCGGCCCAGCACGCCCACCGGCCGGTGGGCGGTATCGCTGCATTCGGGCGGCTGGTGGCGCGGCGATGGCCAAGCGCTGGAGATGCAGTGGCGCCCCGAGGTAGCCGCCGCCGCGCAGCTATCCGGCACCACCATTATTGACGTGGATTATCCGCTCGCCCCCGAGCACACCTTGGCAGACATGGTCACTGCCGTGCAGCAGGCCATCGACTATGCCCGCGCGCAGGGTGCTTCCAGCGTTACTACCTGGGGTTATTCCTCCGGCGGGGCGCTAGCGGCGCTGGCGCCTGCCGACGCCCTCCTGCTCACCTTCCCCGACTTCGGCGCCCTGGCAAATCTGCCGGAGGACCTGCGCGCTGGATACGACATCCCAGCGGATCTATTTGAGCTAGGTCCGCACAGTTTCGTGCAGACCGCCACCGAGGATGAGATTGCCGCGCGCGTTTCCGTGCCAGGTGCGGCTGCACGCGATTATATTTCCACCCACCGCGTATCTACTCCGGCGGTGGCGCGGCAGCGCGTGCGGGATGCGGCGGCGTTCCTGGCAGGCGAGCTAGAAAAATAAGAGGTTCCTGGCGGTTCCATACTAAAAGGGAACTAGTTTCAACAAGGGTGCGACTAGTTCCGCATGACTATATCCACCCATGGCGCGCTATCGCGCCTGCATAAATTCGCCGGCGTTATCATCGCGCCCTTCCTCATAGTCGCAGCGTTAAGCGGCTTTCTCTACGCCTTGGCACCCACCTTTGAACCGTGGATTTACCACGATGAGGTAACCGCTACCGCGCCAGGCAACCCACGCAGCCTAGACGAGCAGATTGCCGCCGCCCAGCGCGAGCACCCAGATGGGCGCGTGGTTCAGGTCGAGCCTTCCGAGGATCCGCAGGAAACCACCCGCGTGCTATTCGCAGACCCCAGCGCACCTAACGCCAGTTACACCCGCGCCGTCTTTGTGGATCCGGTGGATCTGCATATCACCGGCGAACTACAACAATATGGCGGATCCCGCGCGCTCCCCTTCCGTACGTGGGCCTCCAATGGCCATCGCACCCTGTGGCTGGGCGAGCCTGGCCGCCTCTATGCCGAACTTGCGGCCTCGTGGCTCGGTGCGCTGAGCATCCTTGGCCTTTACCTGTGGCTTAAGCGTAAGCAGAAGAATAGAAAGCGGCTTTCCAAGCCGCTGACGTTGCATGCCCGCGTGGGCGCTTGGTTGCTGCCAGGCTTTCTCTTCCTGACCGTCACCGGCCTGACGTGGTCGCTGGTGGCGGGTACCGCGATTGGCAAGGTGCGCGAGGAATTGAATTGGAAGGAACCGTCTGTGGCAACCTCCGTTGTGGAAGCGGGCGCTAGCAACGAAGCGAGGGAGCATTCCGGCCACGCTGGTCACAAGGGCCATGCGGGTCATGCGGGACACGAGGGCGCTGCGAAACTTGCCGGGGCCCAAACCGCATTGTCGGCAGCACGCAGCCAAGGATTGACCGGGGTTCTGGAGATGACCCCACCGGAAAAGCCAGGCGATGCGTGGGGCGTGCGCGAGGCTCGTGCGGCCTTTAAGCTGCGCAGTGATGCCGTAGCAGTGACCCCGAATGGAGAGGTCATTGACCGCATCAATTCCGCCGACTGGCCGCTTGCCGCACAGTTAACCTCGTGGCTCATCCAGCTGCACATGGGGACGCTCTTCGGTATCTATAGCCAGATCGCCTTGGCGGCGCTGGCTTTGGGATTGCTCGTGGTGAGTGGCGCAGGCTTGTGGATGTGGTGGATAAAGCCGCGCCGCGGCCTGCCTGAGCTAAAAATTACCCCCGCCGTGCTGGCGGGGGTGGTGGCCTATTCGATCATCGCGCCGCTCTTTGGCGCCTCGCTAATGATCTTTTTCCTAGGCGATTGGATTGTGCGGCGGTTGCGCGCCCCGCAGCGGGGCCGAGGCGCTGCCGCAGGTGAGACTATTCCTCGCCCTCGGGGCGAATCTTCATTTCGGAGTCTTGCCACAGACCGGAGCGGGTAATGTCCTCATAATCGATCTCGGCGGGGACTGGGGCATTGCCCTGTGAATCGGTACGCAGCTCGTACTTTTCAATGGCGCCCCAATCGCGGGCCCAGTCATTATTGAGGTAGCTCGGGATTTCGTAGGAGTAGTTGACCGCCTCCGCGGTGGACATGGCGCCACCGCCGGAGAAGGACTGGAAGTCCGTCAGCGAGGTCTGTGCCGAAGAATCCGGCAGGATGCGGTACTCCGGGATTTCCGTGACACCGGCAAAGTGGTCGAAGGTGCGCTGGCACGGGAACTGCAGGGCTACGGCCCAGTCCAGCAGCGCTGGGGTGTCCTTGGAGAACTGGTTATTGATGGTATCCAGCTCCGGCACGCGCGGCGGGGTAAAGGCCAGCCAATCATCCTCATCGGTGGAATCATCCGTGGCTACCAGGCGCACCACATTGGCGTCCTGCGGCAGCTTATCCAGCGGCAGGCGCAGGTTGCGCCACTTCGGCGTGGCGCCGACGGCGGAGAGTTCCTCCTCGCCGGTATTGGTGACCTTGCCGGAGTCATCGATGGTGCCGTACTCGAGGCTAAGCTCCATGCCTTCCTGCTCCACCCCGTTGACATCGTGGTGGTAGATATTGCCGGCTGCGGACACGGCGAGAACCGGGGTATTGTCCTTGGCCTCTGGCAGGTTATACCACTTAGTGGTCACCTCAGAGGTGGAGTCTTGGTCTTCGTTATAGGAACCGAGCACCGGCACCTTGGTGTAATCCAGGTTGAACGGCAGGTGCATGGTGGAACCATTGACGCCCTTGGTGCCGCGCACGCCGCCCTCAGAGGTATTGGTGGTTTCCTTGGACTTCTTGTCCTTCTTTTCCTTCGACTCCTGGGAGTCGGCGGAATCGCTCGCGCCGCCGGATTCAGCATCCGCGCCGGAGGTAGCGGTCTCGGCGCTATCGGAGGAGGAATCGCTGGAGCCATCCGCGATGGCACCCACGGAGGCGGAGTTCTGGTTTTCCGGCTCGATGGATTCGGGGATGAAGTTCGGATCGAAACCAGTGTGGGTTTCGTCCTCATCCACCAGGGAATCGCCCAAGTCGCCGTCCACCGGGGTCAGGAAGGAGTCATTGGTATTGGTCTCCACCATGGTCTGATCCGCCAGCGCGCAGGTATTGCCGCGCAGGGAAGCTAGGTTGCCCTTGCCCACGGAGTAGGAATCCGCCTGGGAGACGGTGGCCTTGGCAAAGGAAGCACAAGAAAGCGCTACCACGATGGCGCAGGCCAGGGCGATGGGCGCGGACATGATGCCGGCCGAGCGCGAAACCTTGGCGGCGGCATTCTTTTCAAACTCAGCGAGTGCGCCCGCCTCTTCTGCCTGGGACTTGCGGTAGCTATGGCGCAGGGACTGCACCACGCCAATGGCGAAGATGATGAGGGCGATGGCGAGCAGCACCTTATTGGCCTCGATGGCCTTGAGCTGCACCGTGCGATCCCACCATGGAATGCCAAAGGAGGATACGTACCACCAAGCGTTCCAGCCGGCGAAGGAGATGGCGAGCAAGAAGACCACCGCGGCGATGGCGAAGGTGCGAGCGCGCGGCGAACGCAGCGCAAACTGGGAGAGCACCACGGCACCGAGGGCGGCGATGACACCGGCCACGCCGGCGTAGATGCCAAAGTGGTGGGTCCACTTGGTGGGGGTGAACATGAGGAAGAACATGGACAGCGCCACGATGATGAGCAGGCGCTGGGTCGGGCCGACGGCAGCACCAACGACGCGACGGTTCTTGATAAAGGCCGCCACGATGAGCACCAGGCAGAAGAGCATGGTGAAGACCGCGAAGCGGCGGGTCAGCGAGCCATCCACGGATTCCTGGAAGAGGGTGGAGTAGCGCGCGTACTCGGCGTACCACGGCAGGGAGGGGCCGACCTCGGAGCGCACGCGGGTGGACTCCAGAACGGTAGATAGCGTCTGGTCGCCAAAGGCGGCGACTATGATGGCGGTGCCAGCGCTCAGGAACGGCGCGATGAGCGAAAGCCAGCCGAGGGCGCTACCGCCCATGGATGGCACGCGCTCGGCCATGGCGCGGAAGAGGTGCGGCAGGCTGACGAGGAATACGCCCACGGCAAAAAGGCCGGTGGGGCCGGCGGCCAGTGTGATGGTTGCGGCGATGGTGCCCACGGCCGCCGGAAGCAGGCGGCGGGTGGCAATGGCGCGCTCGAAGGAAGCCCAGGTAAACATCACGCCGAGCGCCACGATGGGCTCTGGGCGGGTGCCGTTGTTATACGGCAGCCAGAAGGCTAGGAACATCAGCGCTGCGGTCCAGTGGGCGACCTGGCGGCCGTCGACAAGCTGGCCAAAGCGCGGCAGCATCTCGCGGGAGAGGATAAACCAGATGATGAGCCCGGAAATCAGGCCCGGCAGGCGCACGAAGACCGAGGCGGTAGAAATCTGGGAGAGTACGGCAACCAGGTCATAGTAAGGGGAGCCGAAGGGCGCCTCCGGCACGCCGTACCAGCGGTAGTAATTGGCCATGTAGGTCGCGTGATCGAAGACGCGGCTCATGGAGAAGATGAAGCCATCATCGGAGGTATTGGCGCCGAGGATGTACCAGAATCCCAAAATGGCAGCGACCACCCCATCGAGCGGGCGTACCTTCTTCCACGTCTCGGGCATGAAGCCGAAGCGGCGGCCATCGAGGCGGTCGATGCGCCACAGGCAGAATAGGGACACGACCACCATGGCGATGCCCAGCCACATGGCAATGGTCTTGATCAACGTCGGGGACGAGGTAAAGCGGGAGTTGATATCGACGTGGACATTGAGGCCGTCGTCAAGCAGGGCTTGCACGTCAGCCTTATCGTCGATTTCGGTATAGACGCCGGTGACCTGCGGGCGCAGATCCTCCTCGGTGGTCTTTTCATGCTCGTCCACGCTCACGGAGGTGCCATCGCCCGTAGCGGAAATGTCAATCTTGGCGTCCTTGGGGAGCTTGGCTACCTCTTTGGCGTTGAGGGTAAGCAGCACCTCATCCAAGGACACGACGGACAGGCCCTCGTCATTCGCGCGGACGAAAAGGCCGCGGTTGGAGGCCTTCTTGGACTCCGGTGGGACGGTGCCGTAGACCATGGACTGGCCCTCGCGCAGTTCATCGACTGCGGAGATGGGGATGGTGGCCTTCAGGTCCTCCGGGGCGACGGAAATGAGCGGCGCGTTGATGGACTGCACGGAATCATGCTGCGGCCAATCATAAGAGGACTGGGTTTGGGTTACCGGCAGTAGCGGGGTCGCTACAAAACACAGGAAACCAATCAGCCCGGCAATGATTGCAGTCCACCGCAGGCCCGCGGGGGCGGCGGTGAAGCGGGAGCCGGCAGCGGCAGGTCGCGCTTGGGTGGTATTCGTAGTGAGGCTATCTGACACGGCGATTAGTTTACGTCAGATAACCCCTCGGCCCGCGGGCACACCCTGCCGCGGGCGGGAAGTGTGGGTGAACTTACTTGGTGCGAACGGCTGTTACAAAGGGGCCGGTTTGCTGCAACTTCCAGCCCTTATCAAAAACGTCGGCATTGAAGAAGACCGCGCGGTAGCGAATATTCGGCTGGTTAGGATAGATATCTTCTGCCAAGTGGAACTTGAAGCCATCGTCCTTATTTTCCAGGTCGCCGCGGAACATCATGACATCCGGGCTGCGCCAGGGAGCAGAATCCAAGGCCTTGCGGAACTCCTCCGGCTGCATGTCCCAGGAGTCATTGGCCCAAGTTTCAATCTGCTCGTTGCGGGTGCTGAACTCGCCCAAGGGATTGGCATAGTGGCTGGTAAAGGCGTTAAAGCCCCAGTAGGGGTAATAAGACATGAAGGTCTTTTCATCCGTGAGCACCACCGTCTCATCCGGCGTATAGCCCTGGTCTTGAATGAAGTTGTGGATATCTAGGTAGTAGTGGGCGGAATCGCTGGTGAAGCGGTCCGCGCGTTCGCCGTAGCCATCGGTATCGCTATAGGCGTGATCGATGGCGTCCTCGTTAGCCTCTGGGATCTGCTGCGCATAGAAGACGCCGGCCAGGGCCAAGATGATGCCAAAGACCGCGGTGATCTGCTTATTGGTGGTGTGGGAGAAACGCGCCGGGTAGAGGTGGTGCACGCCGAGTAGACGAATCTCTGCCAAGGCCAGGATGCCGGCGGTGGCAAAGAGGAGCACCACGATGACCTCGAGGCGGAAGCTGAGCAGCGTGGTGCCGGCCAGGGTTGCCACCATAGACACCACGGTCCACAGGTAGGTGCCAAGGAGGGAGATGCCCAGCGCGCGTACCTCCACGTCATTGAGGCGGATAACGATGTAAATAAGCCCCATGAGGCAGAGGAAGCCCACAATGCTGAAGGACAAGAAGGGCACTGGAATCTGCGTGCCTTCCTCCGGCAGGTAGTGCTGCGCGGTGGTCTGCAGCGGCACCGGTGAGTGCATGACCGACCATAGGTAGGGCCCCCAGGCGATAAGCGCGATGGCAATGGAGCCTACCGCCATGATTACCAGGCGCAGGATGGGGCGCCACGTATGCTCATAGAGTGCGGTAAACAGCGCGATGAGGGTGACTACGGTAAGTGCGGCCGCACCGGTGAAAAGGGTATAGAACGTAGCGGAAATGCCCAGGTAGAGCGTTACTCCCAGGGTAGCCAGCCCGGAGCCGCGGAAGGCGCGGGCGCTCAGTACCGCAACGGCGGGCAGCCCCATGGCAATGACCGCGGAATAGGGCTCCTCGGCCGCGATGGTGAGCGTAATCGCGGTGGTCACCAGGGCGATGGCGGTGGCGACCGGCAGGGAACTGGTCAGGCGCTGCCAGATGGGCACCAAAATACAGCCGGCTACGGCAATGGAGATGAGCGCCCAGGGCTGGTAGACCTCCCAGCCCGGAATTCCCATGAGCGCACCCAAGCGGCCGCCCAACCAGAACCAGCCAATCGGATAGAAGGACGGCATGTCCTGGTAGTTCATATCCGCATAGCCCATCTCATCCACCGAACGGGTGAGGAACTGCGTGCGGAAGGCCTGGTCCACCTGCACGCCATCGAGCCACAAGCGGGAGGCGGATAGCGGCAGGCCCACGGCGGCCAGGGTCAATAGGGCCGGGGAGAGGTAGGTGACCGCGTAGGTCAGCCAGGACCGCCAGCGCGGCCGGGCAAAGGACTCCTTGTAGTGGTCATAGAGCCACCACACGCACAGCCCGCCGGCCAGGGCCAGCGTGAGCACCACACCCACCGTGGTCAACGCGCGGGTGACCATGGAGGTATTAAAGGACGGCAGCGAGACCGTCTTGAAGGCAAACCAGCCCAGCAGCGTCACCACGCCACCGGCCAGGGCGGCCAGCACAATACCCAGCAGGGTCGCGCGAGGAGTGAGCGCATCGGCGCGATAGGCCTCGGTGCGGTTTTCCTCGCTCACGGGCGTTGACTGGGCGGGTACAGCGGTGCTTGTCATGCCCATTAGTTTCGCATACCCAAGCCCCGCAGCCTAGATTTGGCGCGGGCAGGTGAGCACTTGCTTGCCGACGTCCCCCTGATACACCACCGCCCCCGTCACCTCCCTCGCTGCGGGTGTGCGGCGAAGCGAAAGAGCGGGGGCGGGGCGGAGGCGAGCCGGCCGGCTAGCGCCAGCGCGGAAAGCTGCGGCGTTTAGAACGGCAGCTTGCGGAAGACGGCCTGCGGGATGAACTTGAATGCCAAAGAAACGTACTCAAATAGTGGGTGTACGAAGATGGACTGCTTGCCATCGAGCACGGCCTTGACGGTGGCCTCGGCAACGTCGGAGACGTTGACGGTCAGTGGGGCGTCGCCAGCCTCGGCGGACATCTTGGTGCGCACCTGGCCTGGGCGGACGACCAGCACGTTGGCGCCGGTGCCGCGCAGGGCCTCGCCCAGGTTGATGTAGAAGCCGTCCACGCCGGCCTTGGAGGCGCCGTAGACAAAGTTGGAACGGCGCACGCGCATGCCTGCCACGGAGGACATAGCGATGATGGTGCCGTGGCCCTGGTGCTTGAATTTCTCACCCAAAAGCACGCCTACGGACACCGGTGCGGTGTAGTTGGTCTGTGCGGAGGCGACGGCCTTGTCGTGGTTTTGCCACAGCTCTTCCTGGTCGCCCAGGGTGCCGAAGGCAACGATGGCCACGTCGACGTCGCCGCGGGCCCAGGCCTTATTGATAACGTCCGGGTGGGAGTCGAAGTCGGTGGCATCGAAGTCCAGGACCTCTACGTCAGCGCCGCGGGATTCCAGGTCAGCCTTGGCCTGGGCGATGCGCGGGGACTCCGGCCGGGCGGCCAGGGTGACCTTGGCCGGTCCGCGCTGCAGGAACTCGGAGACGACGCCGAGGCCGATCTCAGAGGTGCCGCCCAGAAGCAGGATGTGTTGTGCTTGGCCTACTGCATTAAGCATGGTCAGTAAATCTCCTTAAAGGTGTTATTTCCAGTGATTAGTGCAGCTCGAGGCGGCGGGACATATCGGAGGCAAAGACGCCGGTCGGGTCGATCTCGTTGCGGGTCTTCAGCCAGCCTTCCATGCCCGGGTACATCTTGTGGAAGTTCTCCGCGGAGGTGCGGGATTCCTTGGCCAGGTAGAGGCGGCCGCCGAATTCCATCACGCGGCGGTCCAGGTCATCCAGGAACTTGCCCAGGCCCGGACGGATGGGGAAGTCCACGCAGACGTTCCAGCCCGGCATCGGGTAGGACAGCGGTGCGCGGTTGCCTTCACCGAAGAGCTTGAACACGTTGAGGGCGGAGTAGTGGCCGGAGCGCTGCATATCGCGGATGATCTCCTTGAACGGCTCCACAGCCTCGGTCGGTACCACGAACTGGTACTGCAGGAAGCCCTTGGAACCGTAGCCGCGGTTCCACTCGCCGATGAGATCCAGCGGCTGGTAGAACTGCGTCAGGTTCTTGACCTGGTTCTTCGCCGGTGCACCCATGGTGTAGTACGCCAGACCCACAGCGGAGAGGGAGAGCTTATTCATGGTCCAGGACGGGAAGATATCCGGCACCGTCATCAGCTGCGGCGCATTGAACTTCAGCGGGTCCTTGGCCAGCTTCGGGGCGAGCTCTTCCAGCTGTGCCAGGGTGGCCAGCGAGCCGCGGGAAATGGTGGAGCGACCCAGCTTTGGTTCTGGTGAGATGACATCGAACCAGGCGGAAGAATAGGTGTAGTTGTGCTCGGAACCATCGGAGTGGAAGGCGATGGTCTCATCCAAGTTATCGGTGCGGTCCGTATCCGCGATGAAGTAAGCGGTCTCCGTCTTGGTCATGCGGATGGTGGCGCGCAAGATGATGCCGGTCAGGCCCATGCCGCCGACGGTGGCCCAGAAGAGGTCGCCGCTCGGGTCATCCTCGGAGCCTTCCGGGGTCAGGTGCAGTACGCGGCCATCGGCCACGAGCAACTCCATGGAGACCACGTGGTCACCAAAGGAACCGGCGGAGTGGTGGTTCTTGCCGTGAATATCCGGGCCGATTGCGCCACCGATGGTGACCTGGCGGGTACCCGGCAGAACCGGAACCCACAGGCCATACGGCAGGGCGGCCTTCATCAGCTGGTCCAAGGTGACGCCGCCATCGACGTCCACCAGAGCGGACTCCGGGTCGATGGAGTGGATCTTATTGAGTTTTTGCATGTCGATGACCAGGCCGCCGCCATTTTGGGCGGGGTCACCGTAGGAGCGGCCCATACCGCGGGCGATGACGCCGCGGCGCAGGTGGGCGGGCTTATCCGAGTTATCTTCTGCAACTTGGGCCACGGCCTTCTTGATGACGTCCACGTCTTCGGTGGCGAGCACGTGGGCGGTCGTCGGGGCGGTGCGGCCCCAGCCGTGCAGGGACTTTTCAGTAGTATGTAATTCCATCTCTTACTCTTTGCTCGACGGATGTATGTCGCTTCTCTAGCCTACCTAGCTCACAGGAGGGTGGCTGGAGTGACGCGAGTGATATTCGGAACAAAACGGACGCTTGTACTGCCCGAATGTGCCCGTTTACAGATCCATGAGTGTGCGGATCTCCTCCGGCAGCTCCTCCTGGGACTCAATAATCGGGCCGTCGTACTCCCGCAAAAGCTCATACACGCGAGCCCGTGAGGAGGAATCCAGCATGGGCAATTCCTCTGCCATCAGGCGAGTCATGAAAGGGCTCAACGGCACATCGGTATGCTCCGTGGCCTCGAAGTGGCCGTTGCGCTTATCGTCCTCTGCGCGCACATCCTGTGCTGCCTGCTGCGCCGGCGTCATATGCTCTGTCTTTTCCGAGTACATGCGCATTAGCTTACCGCCGCTTAAAGTAGTCGCTATGACCAACAACCGTGAGACGCACGATCAGCGCCAAGACAACTACGCCCTCGATGACACCCTGGCTGGCCGTATCACCCAGGCCGCCGCCGTGGGCATTGCGACCTCCTATCCGGATTGGATCACGTCCAAGGGCGGTTTGATCACCGCGTATACCTTGTCTTTCTTTGGCTTTGGCGCCTTGGTGGCCTATACCAACGCGCACGCCGAGCAGGATGGCGATGAGCCGCGCTCGCCGCAGGATGGTTCCGATCAGGGCCTCAAGCCGTGGGCTAATTTTGCCGCAGTGGTGCTCCTGCTCATCCTGGGCGGGTGGATGAACGTTGCCCTTTCCCGCCGGATGGTGAAGTTCCTGCGCAAGCGCGGCGCCAAGCGGCCGTGGACCCTCTTGGGCGCCATTGGGGCGGCGCTGACGTTCCTCATTAGTGAACTGGAAGCGCGCGATATTGCAAAACTAGCTTCCTAAAACTTGCGTATGGTGGGGCTCATGAATGCAGGGGTCACCGATATCGCACAGGCGCGGGCCAAACGCGCCGATAGCGTGGTATCCCTCAAGCGCGAGCCCCTCACCATCATCTGCCAAGCCGCGAATATTCGCGCCGATGGCGAGGTGCACCGCCAGATTGGTTTTAGCGATGCCCTGACCTTCACCGAGCTGCACCGCGTTCTGCGTATCTGCTTTGGCCTGCCGGAGGAGGAATCTCCCTGGCACTTTTATGAACACACCGAAGCCCGTGGCCCGCGCATCGATCCGGAGCGCCAGGCCTCCGAATTCCTGTGGCGCGAAGGCGATCAAGTCGACTTCGCCTGGGGACTGTGGGACTTCGACCTGGTAGTAGCCGAGATCTATCCCCGCGATAATGGCACCCCAGAGGCGCTGTGCGTGGGCGGCTCCGGATCGCTCTTTCAGCCCTTTGAGCTGACCAGCGTCAACCGTGAATTGACCGGACAGGAAGTTACCGATGAGGTCTTTTCCGCGGTATCGTCCCCCGTGCGCGATTTAATTGAGCGCACCAAACTCTATGACTTCGTCCCGCTGCTGCAAGCGATGGACCTAGGCAGGGAAACCGACCTCACACCGCATGCTTCCCGCGTGCTCGCCAGCTTGCCGCGCGAGGTGACCCATGAAGGCAAAGACGCCTTTTGGTCCATGGCGCTTGCCCTTTCCTGTATGGGCGGCGCGGAGCTGACCGATTCCGTCGTGGAGACCACCATGGATGCGCTCGGCTGGGTCAATGACGATGGCACAGCTCTCTCCGGCGCCGACGTGCGGCAGCTTTGCGCGGCGTCGTTACAGCAATTGGCCGAGATCGGCGCTTATGGCACCGAATCCGCCGCGCCGGTGGATCGGTTGGACATGTACCGAGCGCTCTTGCGCGGGTAGGCTACTCACTCGTGACTAATTCCGCTGACGACGCCGTAGAAGTAAAGCCCTCATCCACCTCGCTGCACACCCAGCTGGTGCGTTTTATTTCCGTGGGCGTATTTACCGCCGCCATTGACTATGGTCTCACGCTTTTATTGACCTATCTGGGGCTGCACCGTTCTGCCGCCAAGGCCATCGGTTGGGTTTTTGGCACCATCGCCGCCTACCTGGCCAATGCGCGGTGGACCTTTGGGGCGAAGGTATCTGGCCGCACGGCCGCGACCGTGGGCATCTTGTACGCCTCTACCTTTGCGGTTCAAAACTTCCTGTACTGGGTGCTCAATGAGCCGCTTATGGCCCTCGGCTTTGAGGGGGCGGTGAAAGACACCATCGCCTTCGTCATCGCCCAAGGCGTGGCCACGGTGACCAACTTTGCCATTCAAAGGGCCTTTATCTTTAAGGAAAAATAGATGGCAGCAGCCTCCCCACGGACGTGGCGCGGCGCGGCCCAGCGGGCTTCGCGCTCGACCAGCCTGCGCGCGCAAAGCGCCAAGTTCGCGGTGACGGGGGCACTTGCCGCGCTTATCGACGTCTCCTTAACCTGGCTCCTGCAGATCGGCGTCGGCCTGCTGAGCGCCGATCCCGCGCGGGCGGTGGCCTTTGCCATCTCGCAGGGCACCGCCACCGTGGTGAACTTTGCGGTGCAACGCTGGATTATTTTTAGGAAGGCGGGGGTCCGGGTCGTCGCCAAGCAGGATCCGTCCTAGCCCTGGTGCGGCCGGCGGAAATCTTCTTGGCGCCCGCGGTTGTGGAGCTTGAGCCATTCGATAAAGCCGGCCGGGTCGTGGCGCTGGACTAAGAAGAACCAGCCAAAGCGGGCAAATTCCTGGGGCAGTAGCTTGCGCATGCCGCGCTGCCACAGCAGGTAGCCGCGATTGCGGTAGGTGAAAAAGCGCTTGAACTCACCTTCTGGGTACTGGGTATGCATTTTGCCACCCAGGATGGGCTTGAACTCATCCGATCCGTCCGGGTGCAGGTAGCTGGTGGTCAGCGCCGTGCCGAAGGAGAGCCCGGAATTAACCAGCCGGCGGTGGTATTCCACCTCATCGCCGCGGATAAACAGCCGGTAGTCCGGCACGCCAATGATCTCCATGGCCGCGGCGGAAATCAGCGCGCCGTTAAAAAGTGAGGCGATGCCGGGCAGGAAATCGCCCTCCAGCTCGTCCATCCGGCGGCGCCATACCAGCCCCTGGCGCAGGGGGAAGGCGAGGCGGCCGGGATCGGCAATATTGCATACCGCCGGGGAGACCTCATGCAGGTGGTTGGCCTCGGCTACCCGATATAGCTCCGCTAGTACCGCGTGATCGGCAGGGCGGCCGTCATCATCGGCACACCACACGGCATCGGCGCCCAAAGACAGCGCGGTGAGAAAACCCAACGCAAAGCCACCGGCGCCGCCCAGGTTGGTTTCCGAAGGCACGTAGACGCCCCGGTCACCCGCCATGGATTCGACGAGTTCGCGCACCGCATCTTCCGCGCCATTATCCACCACGACTACCCACTGCACGGGGTGGGTTTGGTGGACTACCTGTTCAAGCGAGGCCCGCAGTAGCTCGGCGCGCTGATGGGTAACAATGACGGCGGCGGTGGGACCGGTGGAAGTCAGGGTGGCAGTCATGGGTTCCATCTTGCCACTGGGCTGGGGCGGGCTAGCGCAGAAACACTCCGCCCAGCGGAAGCGAGATGCGAAAAAGAGTGCTGCTAGTTGCCGCTGGTGTCCTCATTTTCAAAACGCTCGCGCAGGTCGCGCACGTACTCGCCCACCTCAGGGCCTTCGTATTCACCGACGACCTCGGAAACCTCGCCCACCGAGCGGATCTCGCCATGGTCGATCCACAGCGCGGTATTGCACAGCTGCGCCAAAAAGTCATTGGAGTGGGAGGCAAAGACTAGGATGCCGGAGCGCTTCACCAGCTCTTGCAGGCGCACACGAGCCTTGGCCATGAAAGCGGCGTCGACGGCGCCGATGCCCTCATCCAACAGCAGGATTTCCGGCTCAATGGATGTCACCACGCCGAGCGCCAAGCGCACGCGCATACCGGTGGAATAGGTGCGCAGCGGCATGGAGAGATAATCGCCGAGTTCAGAAAACTCCGCAATCTCATCCATCTTTTTCTTCATCTGCTTGATGGACTGGCCCAAAAAGAGGCCACGGATAATGATGTTGTCGTAGCCAGAGACCTCTGGGTCCATGCCCACGCCCAAATCAAAGACGGGGGCCACGCGGCCGCGCACATCGGCAGAACCACGGGTGGGCTCGTAAATGCCAGACAAAAGGCGCAGCAGGGTGGACTTGCCGGCGCCGTTATGGCCCACCAAACCCACGCGGTCGCCCTCGCGCAGGTGCAGGTTAATATCCTTTAGCGCCTCCACCACGACGGTGTTCTGGGCATTTTTGCCAATGGCGCCGCCGGCCGAAGAAAGCATGGCCTTCTTTAGCGAGCGGGATTTGGCATCAAAGATGGGAAAGTCCACGCACGCGTTATACGTATCAATCGAGACCATCAGTCTGTATCCTTTCGAGGAATCTCAGGAAGTGCAGGGCGTGGGCTTAAACCCAGTAGCTGACGCGGAAGCGCCACTTGCGCATGACCAAGCCGGCGATGAGCAGGCCGAGAGTGGTGCAGCCGATGACGATCCACCAGTGGTAGGCGGCCACCGGCTCGCCGATCATGGGCGCACGGACGATTTCCAGGTAGTGGTAGAGCGGGTTGATTTCCGCGATGCGGGCGCGACCGGCCACCGCCCCGCCCTGGTCCTTCAAGGTATTGGTCATCCACACAATCGGGGTGACGTAGAACAGTAGCTGGGTCAGTGCTTCAAGCAGCGGAGCGACGTCACGGAAGCGGGTAGCGATGATGCCAAAGAACATCGTGACCCACACGCCGTTGACCAGCAACAAGGCCAAGCCAGGGAGGAACAGGAAGAACTCCCAGCCTAGGCTGCGCGGGAAGATAAGGATAAGCAGCAACCAGATGATGAGGTTATGGCCCAAAAACAGCGTCTGGCGCCACACCAAGCGGTAAACGTGCACCGACAGCGGGGCGGGGAGCTGCTTAATCAAGCCCTCGTTGTCAATGAAGACCGTGGAGCCTTCCTTGATGCAGCCCGAAATAAAGGTCCACATAATAAGGCCCACGGTGACGTGGGGGAGGAACTCCGCGACGGGAATCTGGAAGAGCATGGAATACAACAGGCCCAAGGCGAGGGCCATCACGCCGGTGGCGATGGTGATCCAAAACGGGCCCAGGACAGAGCGGCGGTAGCGCTGCTTAATATCTTGAATGCCCAGTTTGAACCACAGCTCGCGCTGCTGTGCACCCTGCGCCAGGTCCGCGAAGGCGGCCTTGAGGGTCTCGGACTGGGACGCTGGGGTGGCCTCGCCGTCTGGCTGGGAGGTCATGCGGGCGATATCAGCGCGCAGTTGATTGTTATCTTGCACGCTCAACACCCTAGCGCGCGGGCTGGGCAAACGGGAACTACACGCCGCCAGCCTGCGAAAACAGCGGTATCCAGCGAAAATTCAAATTTGGGAAACTTGGGCCAAACGCGTATACAGTAGGGAACCGACCGCCACTGTGTGGCGATGCCTAGCGCGATAAAGAAGGGGACCGTAATGCCAGCAGGAGCTTCGGCACACTACGACGTATTCAGTGTGCGCGGTTTATACACCGGGCTATCTGATGGTTGGACCTACCTCAACGCGCACGCGGTCCCCCAAATCTCTGAGCGCGTCGCCTCCGGCGTGGCGCGCTCCTTCCGGATGTCCACCGCAGTGGCCACCCAGGAGGGCCCAGGCGGCGCCCACTCTGCCACTCCCGCGCCGGGCCGTTTGGAAGGCGATGGTAATTACACCGCCGCACGCATGGCTGTAGCGGATATGACCGGGTCCAAGGCGGACCGCGTGGTGCTTGGCCCGTCCTTGCCCGTGTTGTACCAGTCCTTGGCGCACGCGGCCCGCCCGCTGTTGGGCAGCAACTCTTCGGTGGTGCTCTCCAAGCTGGATCCACCGTCTTTGTACTCGGCATTTTCTGAGGTCAAGGCAGAAACCCGCTGGGCCCAGCCAGACTTGGGCACGGGTGAGCTGCCAGGTTTCCAATTTGCCGAGCTTGTCGATGGCTCCACGCGCCTCGTTGCCTTCTCCGCCGCGCACGAGCTTTTGGGCACGGTATCCCCGGCCGCCGAGATCATTGACACCGTCCATGAGCGCTCCCGCGCCTGGACGCTTCTCGACGTCTCCGCGATCGCTCCCTACCGCCCCATCAACTTTGATGATCTCGGCGCCGATATCTTGGGCCTCGACCTGGGGCTGCTGGGCGGACCGCAGCTAGCGGCGCTTGTCTTCCGCGATACCCGCATGTTCCGCCGCCTCGACGCCCTCGATCCGGTGCATACCGGCAAGGGTTCTCGCAAGCTGGAAACACCCATTTCCTCTGGCTTGGCCGGCGGTGTCGGACCGCTCGTGGACCATCTTGCCGCCCTCGCCGGTGGGGAGAGCGGCTCGCGCCGCAAGCGTCTGCGCACCTCCATGGATGCGCTCAGCGTCTACTTGGAGGATCTGCGCGCTGACCTCTATTCCTTCTTGAGCACCCTGCCCGCCGTGCATATCCTCGGCGTGACCGGGGAGGCGGCCGCGGGCGCCTCCGACGATCGCCTGCCTCGCCTCACCTTCGCGGTAAAGGGTGTTCCGGCCGAGACGGTTTACAAGCGCCTCTTTGATAACGGACTTGTTACCACGCTTGCCCCGCAGACCCCGTTGCTTACGGAGATGGGCGTGGAAGAAATTGGCGGCGCCGTTACTGTTGCGCTCGGCCCCTTCAACACCTATCACGACGTTGAGCATCTCATCCGCGTCGTAGCCTCGCTGGCTTAAACGGTAAGAACCAAGGTGCCGGTGACCTCGCCGCTGTCTAGGGCGGTGTGGGCCTGGGCGGCGTCGGCAAGCGGGTAAGTAGCATGCAGCGCGTGCTTTACGCGGCCGTCTTCCAACATGGGCCACACATTTTCTACCGTGCCCGCCACAATCTGTGCCTTGTCTTCTAAGTCGCGGGCGCGCAGCGTCGTGCCCTGGATGGTCAGGCGCTTGGGCAGCATAGCGCCCAAGTTGATTTCCGCCTTGGTACCGCCTTGCATGCCAATGATGATGAGCTTGCCGTCCTTAGCCAGGCACTTCATATTCTTTTCCAGATATTTCGCACCGATGATGTCCAAAATGACATCGCAGCTTCCCTTCAACTCTTCTACGAAGTCGTGCTCCTTATAGTTGATGAGAATATCGGCGCCCAGCTCGCGGCAACGCTCCAGCTTCTCCTGTGAACCGGCCGTCACCGCCACCTCTGCGCCGAGCGCCTTGGCTACCTGAATGGCAAAAGTGCCAATGCCGCCGCCTCCGCCATGGATGAGGACGCGCTGGCCCTCGTGAAGGCCCGCCTCAATGCCCAGGTTGGACCACACGGTGCATCCGACCTCAACCACCGCTGCAGTTTCCTCAACGCTCAACCCCTTGGGCACGGGAAGCAGCTGGCCCTGCGGAACCGCAACGTATTCGGCGTAGCCGCCTCCTGCTAGCAGGCAGCCCACTTCAGCGCCCACCTCCCAATCGGTATCACCAGCATCCGCGATGGTGCCTGCGGCTTCTAAGCCTAAGATTTCGGACGCTCCCGGTGGTGGCGGGTAGGCGCCCATCGTTTGCAAGATATCGCCGCGATTAACGCCGGCAGCGTGTACCTTGACGAGTACTTCACCTGGTTGCAGCTGCGGGACAGCGACTTCGCGGAGCTCTAAGGACCGACGATCCTGCGGGTCGGTCTGAACGATGGCCTTCATGTGTGTTTTAGTCATGGGCCCAATCTAACGAACCTTGTGTGTCCTGTGCCACGAAATTCGGAGTATCCTACGGTGACATTCAGTGCTGCAGGTGGCTTTTTGGGAAACCGGGCTATCTATTTAGTACACTGACCAAGTTGCTTCGTAGGCACGATGAGCGTTTTCGAAGAACACCATGGAGACGTGGCAGAGCGGCCGAATGCACCGGTCTTGAAAACCGGCGAGGTAATACCTCCGCGGGTTCAAATCCCGCCGTCTCCGCAGCTGCCTAAGCTTCCTTTCTAAATTAAAGGAGCATAGAAGCTTATAGCTTCTGAGTGAGAGAGTGCAGTATTAAGGCACCCTACCGATCCGGTAGGGTGCCTACTCACGTTTTGGGACGGATGCGCCGAGAGGCAGTGAAAATTAAGTCCACGGCCAGTCAGCGTTTACATTGAGCTCCTACCTTGAGGTACGGACTTTCAAACACCGTTAACGTCGAGGCGACTATGACAAGTTGCATTTCCTACTTGGCAGAGGACCAGATACCGGCATCGTATGACTGGCTATGGAGCGGGCTAGGAGCCGTCATCGTTATTGGGCTGTTGGTCTTTTGGTTGGCCTCTCTCATTTCCATCATCCGTTCGGGATATAGCGTTGGCGTCAAGGTATTGCTGGTGATGGCGGCATTTGCCTACCCATTCCTCGGGCCACTTGTATGGTTCCTTTTTGCGCGAAATAAGGAGCATAAGACCAAAATCGACCGTTAGGCTGCGGTCTTGCCAAGGGGCATTCGGTTACTGCTGCTCGAGCCAGGAATTGATGCCGCCGCGCAAGGAGACGACGTGGGGGAAGCCGCGTTTGCGGAGGACATCGACGGCTTGGGCGGAGCGGATGCCGCTGGCGCAGTAGATAACGGCCGCAGCATCTGGTTCGATGTCGGGATCTTCGCCGGCGAGGATGCGGTCGAGCTCAAAGTGAGTGGAATTGGGGATGGCGGATTGGGCACGCTCGGGGGAGGTGCGGACGTCGATAAGCGGGGCGTGCGGGGGAACCTCGCGGACCTCGGGGGCGTCGGCAGGCTGGGTTGGTTGTGCGCCGGTGGGCTGGAGGGGAATGTATTCCCAGGTACCCGATAGGGCGTCGAAGTAGCCGAGCGTGCCGATGAGTGGGGTGCCCACGCCGGTGATGAGTTTGAGGGCTTCGAGCGCCATGGCTGAGCCGACAACGCCGACCACTGGTCCTAGGACTCCGGCCTGTGAGCAGGAAGGAACCTCGCCGGGTGCGGGAGCTGTAGGAAAGACATCCTCGTAGACGGGGCCGTGGCCGGACCAGAAAACGCTGAGCTGAGCATCGAAGCCGAGGATGGAGGCCCATACGTGGGGGATGCCGAGCTCGTGGGCGGCCCAGGAGCTGAGGTAGCGGGCGTCGAAGTTATCGGTGCCATCGAGGATGAGATCGCAGCCGCGCAATTGTTTCAGCGCCGTCGCTGATTCGAGGCGGCCGTGGTAGGTGATGTCCACCTCTGGATTGAGTGCGCGGACGGCGGCCGCCGCGGAATCTGTCTTCGGTGTGCCGATGGCGGCGGTGGTGTGGATGACTTGGCGGTGCAGGTTGGAGGGGGAGACCACGTCGTCGTCGAAAAGCGAAATGCGGCCCACACCCGCGCCGGCGAGGTAAAGCAGGGCCGGGGAGCCCAGGCCGCCGGCGCCAATGACCGCTACGTGGGCATCGCTGAGCTTGCGCTGGCCCTCCTCGCCCCAGAGCGCTTCCTGGCGGGCATAGCGGATACTCATTCCAGGCCCACCCAATTGGTGGAGCCATCGCCGTGGCTTTGCTCCTTCCAGATGGGGACCTCTGCCTTGACGCGATCGGCGCATTCCTCGGCGGCACGGAATGCATCGCCGCGGTGCGCGGCGGCAGCTACTACGGCAAAGGCGAGGTCGCCGACCTTGAGATCCCCCGTGCGGTGGGCGGCCCACAGGCGCACAGGGTGGTTGGCTGCGACGGAATCGGTGACGTCTTGCAGCTTCTCTGGCGCGGATGGGTGGGCGCTATAGGAAAGCAGGGTGACATTCGGCCGGCCGCCATCGTGATCGCGCACAACCCCTTCAAACGTGACTACAGCACCCATGGCGGCCGTGGCGGCCTCTTCCTTGGCAGCGGCAAGGAGGGATTCAAGGGGTTGATCACTCAGCAGCGTGCCAATGGTGCGGCCGGTTTGCTCGGCCACATAGGAGGGATCAGTGCTCATGTTTTCCTTCTAACATATCGACGATCGGAACGATCAATTCTTCCAAAACCGCGCAGCCGTCTTTTACCCCGCCGGTAGAACCGGGAAGAGTCATGGCAAAGGTGGAGTCATTGACGCCGGCGATGGCGCGGGAGGCCACCGCGGTGGGCACGCTTTCCAATCCCTTCTGCCAGAAGGCGACCGCGATGCCAGGAAGCTCGCGGGTGATGTGTGGTGCTACGGCCTCTACCGTCTGGTCATCGTGTGTCAGCCCAGTGCCGCCAGAAGTCAAGATGACCGCGGGCTTTTCCGCAAAGGCGGCGGCAACGGCGGCGGCAATATCGGCATCGGGGACGATGCGCGCGTCGGGGCAGTCAAAGCCCTTGCGACGCAAGAAGTCCACCGCGATGGGGCCGGAGCGGTCGTCGTAGATGCCCGCGGCGGCGCGGGTAGAGGCGACGATGACGATGGCGGTGCGCTGTGGACTCATAGTGGGTAAACCTCAACTTCTTGGCCTTCTTCCAAGCGTTGACCGGCAGGAATGCGGATGAGATGGGTGGCGTCTGCCGCTTGGGCGAGCAGGTGGGAGCTGGCACCACCGAGGATATGGGCGCGGGAATCGACGCGCCCGCGGCGAAATTGGTCCTTGTGCGGGAGGCCCTCGACGCCCGCGGCAAGGGGGACGAGGAAAGGCCGCGGAGCCCAACCGAGCGCAGGGGCGACGAAGAGGCGGAAACTTACCAAGGTGGAAATGGGGTTTCCGGGCAGGCTGATTACCGGCGTGCCGTCGAATGCGGCGATGCCCTGCGGGCCACCGGGTTGCTGGTCCACATGGCCGAACCAGCCATCGAGTACCTGGCGGACTACTTCAAATTTCCCGGCGGAGATTCCGCCTGAGGTAATGATGGCATCCGGGTGGTGTTGCGCGATGGCCTCCGTGAAAGCGCGCTCTAGGGCCTGTGGGTCATCGTCGGTAGTGATATAGCCGGCGACGTCGATGCCGGCGCGTTGGGCCATTGCCGTCAAGAGTGGCGCATTGGCATCCGGAATGGCGGCGCTGCCGTGGCCGATTTCCGCGCCGCCGGTGCAGATGAGGATGCGGGCGGGGCGGTAGACCTCTACCTCGGCGATTCCTTGGGAAGCGAGGGCGGCCAAGCGCACCGGCGTGAGCTTATCGCCGCGGGCGGCGAGGAGGGCGCCTTCTTCCAAGTCGGAGCCGGTGCGGCGGATGAATTGGCCTGGCGAGGTCTCTGGCACGGTAATGCGGCCGCCCGGAGCGAGGAATTCTTGTGGTTCGCAGCGCTCGATGGGCACGATGGCTGCAGTTCCTTCCGGTACCTTGGCGCCGGTCATGATGGGGCAGGCGCTGGAAAGCGGACTGTCGAGTACCTGGGCGGGCTCAGTGCCGGCCGCGATGGTGGGGCCCACCGGGTAGGTCCCAGCCGCACACTGCGGGAGGGCGTAGCCATCCATCTGGGAGTTATCAAAGCGAGGGGAGGGGAAGCCGGCGTGGATATCCGCAGCCAGAACCATATCCTGCGCCTGGGTGAGGGGCACGGTGGTCGCCTGGCGTGCGGGCAGGGCCGCGGCGACCTCGCGCGCGTGAGTCTCGGGTGTGCGCATGGCGGCTAGTTTACCCGCGGTCTCGACATGGCATGGGCGTGCGGGGCATAGTAGAGGGCATGTTGACCGTTCACTATTTCGCCGCCGCCCGCGCCGCTGCGGGCGTGGCTTCTGAGCAGGTAGAAGCCCCCGCCACCTTGGGTGATCTGGTGGCACAGCTGGGCAGGGAACATACCGGCACCACCGAGGCCGGCATGAGCCTGAAAGAGGTCTTGGGGCGCTGTAGCTTTCTTATCGACGGCGCCGGGAACACCGCCATGGATTCCCCACTGGCTGGCGTCACCCGGGTGGACGTCCTGCCGCCGTTTGCGGGCGGCTAATCGCGCTGCCGCAGCGGGCTAGTAAAGAAGTTGATGACGCTGCTGACGATGGACAGCACGATGGCGCCGATGATCGCGGCGCCCCAGGAGTCGATGACGAGGTGGCCGATTCCCAGGTCCAGGGAATTGAGCGCCCACTCCACGATGATGAGCGCGGCGCCGTTGATGACGAGGGAGAAAAGTCCGAGCGTCAGGCAGGTCAGCGGCGTGCCGAGGACGCGCAGCACCGGCATGACCACGGCATTAATAATGATGAAGACGATGGCGATGGCGATGAAATTACCGGTCTCTGCTGGGGTAATGGTGATGCCGGGGATTACGGCGACCACCGCCCACAGCGCCACCGCGATGGCAAAGACGTTCAGGGCAAAGTTAATGAGTGAGCGCATTTAGCCTCCTACGGTTGCGTTCCACGCCTTAAGCAGGGTGTCGGTTTCTTTTTCGGTGGTCACGGTAATGCGTAGGCCTTCGCTAAACGCGCGCACGAGCACGCCACGTTCGGCCAGGCGAGCGGCCACCTCCTGCGGGGTACCAAGGCGGGCCAGATTCGCGGCCGGCAACCAGACGTGGTTTGCCTCGGAATGCGGCACTCCCCAGTCCTGCAAGGCTTCTTCTAGGCGCTCGCGCTGGGCGACGGCCTCATCGGTGCGCTCCCGCAGCGAATCCTGCGCCGCCAGTGCCGCGCGGGCACCAACCTGTGCCACGGTGCTGGCGGAGAAGGGGATGGCCACTTTATTGAGGGCCTCAATAATATTTTCCGGGCCAAAGGCATAACCGATGCGCACCCCGGCCAGGCCATAAGCCTTTGAGAAGGTGCGCAGGCACACCAGGTTGGGATAGGTGCCCACCAGCTCCGTACCCAGCGGAATATTGGTGGCGCGGTTGTATTCGATATAGGCCTCGTCAAGGGCAACGAGGACGTCGGCAGGCACGGCATCCATGAAGGCGGCGAACTCCTCCTTGGTCACCGTGGTGCCGGACGGGTTATTGGGATTGCACACGAAGATGAGCCGGGTCTTGTCTGTAATCTTGTGCGCCATTGCCGGCAGATCCACGCGCTGGTCTGCACCTAGCGGAACCGGGATGGGGTGGGCGCCGACTACCTGGGCGAAGATGGGGTAGGCCTCGAAGGAGCGCCAGGGGAAGAGGACCTCTTCACCAGGGGTAGCGGCAATTTCCACCAGCTGTTGGCACAGCGCGGACGATCCGGTGCCCACCGCAACCTGTCCATACTCCACACCCAGGTGCGCGGCGAGGTCCTCGCGCAGCGCGGTGGCCGCAATATCCGGGTAACGGTTGGCCTTCGTCACGGCCTCCGCCATGGCCGCGGCCGCCTCCGGCAGCGGCGGGTGCGCCGCCTCATTAGAGGAGAGCTTGAGCGCGTCATCGTTGCGCGCACCGGCGACGTAGGCGGGGATGGCTTTCAGGTCTGGGCGAATCATGCCTCCCACTTTAGGGCCTGCATCTTTGCTGCGGGCGCGAAAGCAGGGGGCTAGTTTGGCAGCGGCGGGGCAGGCAGGTATTCTCAAACGAGGTTCCTTGCGAACCGTGGAGATGTGCCAGAGCGGCCGAATGGGGCTCCCTGCTAAGGAGTTGACCCTTCTGGGGTCCGGAGGTTCGAATCCTCTCATCTCCGCCATCTAATCCCGAGCGTGCGAGCTCGGGATTTTCTCATTTCAGGTGGCGGCGCAAAGCTCTGGTTAAGGGTTAAGAATTCTGCTATTAGCGCTGGTACGCGGCGCAGCGGCGGAAGAGCACGAGCATGCCGGTGCCGAAGATAAAGCTTCCGGTAAATGCCGCAGCACGCAAAGAAGTGACCTCGTGGAAGAGGGCGGGCACCAAGAGAATGGCGATAACAGAGCTAATAACTCCGAGGACGAGGATACAAATCGTTGTGATAGGCCCAGGTGTGGATGGTTGCGGCATGGCGGGGTGTCCTTTCATCAATAAGTCCTGATGAAAATAACTTTAAGTTAACCTCCTAGGAGGTGCAATAGGAAGCGAGAAAGCGCCTTAGAGCCGGTCGGGGGTTAGGGACGCAAGGCGGGAAAGACCTCGTCGCGCAAGAGGTGGGCGAGCTCGCGGTCCGGGTTGGTGGGGTCGACCCACGCGATTTCGGCAATTTCTGCGGCAGCGCGGGCAAGGACGGGGCGCGGATAAGTAAAGATGCGTCCGCGCACGGTCTCGCCGGGTTCGTTGGCGGCCGGGGCATCGAAGGTCCCGAGTGGGGATAGCTCAGGGAGGCGGACATCAACGCCGATTTCCTCTGCGACCTCGCGGGCCGCGGCCTGTACTGGGGTTTCGCCGACCTCTAGCTTGCCGCCGGGCAGCTGGAACTTGGTGGAAGACTCCTTGCGCACGGTGAGGACATGGCCAAAGGAATTACGGAAAACTACGGCGGCAACTTCAATCATGTGCCCGACTATAACTCGCGGCAGCGGATTAATTCAGAAAGCCTGGTACCCACTCGCGCCCACACACAGACCGTCGGGCTTATCACGACGCGGATGGCAAATGAATATAAAGTGGTACCCATGAGTGACTCGAGGTTTCCCCGCTCGGTGTTCGCGGTTGGCACCGACCCTGATCCGCGTTTCACGCTTGCTAATGAACGCACGTTCTTGGCATGGATCCGCACCTCCCTGGCTTTGATTGCTGGTGGCGTGGCGCTGGAGGCCTTTGACGTTCCCCTGCCGGCTGAATTGCGCTCTGCAGTGTCGGTATTTATGCTGGTCGTCGCCATTATTCTGCCGCTCGTGGCATGGGTGCATTGGAAGCAGTCCGAACGCGCGATGCGCGAGGAACGCCCGTTGCCCTTTAGCTTTGCCATCCCGGTGCTCGTCGTGGCGATCATGGTGGTAGCGGGCGCGCTTGTAGTGGGCGAGTTCCTTGGCTAGCCCACTTTTTGATCCCGGCCTGCAGCCCGAACGCACCCGCCTATCGTGGCAGCGCACCCTTCTGGCGTTGTCCTTGGTGGTGCTGGGGGTAATGCGGGCGGTAAGCGTGCACGTCTTCTTGCCACTGGTCTTCCTGGCCGCCGGCGTTGTGGCGTTGGCCTTGGCTGTGTGGCAGCGTGCCGCGCTTGTCGACGCCGCCTTGTCCACCCACCGTTCCCTCTCGCACGCGGTCATCCTTGCGAGCACCGCGGGACTCGTGTCCCTGCTGGCCTCTTTCGCACTGTGGGGGCTCTTCTTCTAGGTTTTCACCCGGCTCGGGGAGCCGCAGCGCTGTATATTATGCCTATGTCTAAATCCCTATCTCTCCCTCTTGCCGTCCTCGCGGTGACCGCCGTCGCCGCCTTGAGCGGCTGTTCCAATTCCACTGACTCCACCGAGTCCGCGGATAAGCCGAATTTCACCGGCACTGCCCCGAGCTCCTCTGCGGCGGCCGCATCCGATACAGAGGCCGAGTCTCAGTCCTCGGCCACGGACTCCCCGGCAGAAGAAACCACCACCGAAGCCGCAGCGGATAAAGATGAAAACGATGCAGACAAGGACGCCGAGGGCGGCGGGGAAAATAAAATCATCCCGGTAGAGGCCCTCGATTCCCTATGGGTGCCGGCGTTGTGCGATAACCAAGCGGGCAACTTGGAAGGCGGCCAGCTACCACAGCATCTTAAGACCGGGATGCTCTATGACGTCGCCGCGGCGGGCCTGAAGTTGAATCAGGACGATACGCCAAAGGGCGCGTACGCGGATATTAACGGCGATGGTAAAGACGAGGCCGTTATTACTTATGTCTGCAATAAAGGCGGCGTGGGCTGGCCGGATAATTTGCTCATCTATGACAACGACCTGAATTACATCACCAAGGTGGATGATTGGGAACGCGAGGGAATGCCACCCGCGCGCGGGCATATCCAGCAGCTGCAGTGGACCAAAGACACGGTCACCGTTACCTGGCGTGCCTATGCTGACGGTGACCCGGCCTGCTGCGCTACCCAAGAGTTCACCGGAAACCTCACGTTGGACGGGGATACGCCGCACCTTGCGGTAACCGGTCACCGGCAGGTTGCCGGCTAGCGCCATTCCCTGCAGCATGGCGTAGTCTAAATGGGCTGTAAATAATACTCAGGGAGCTAAATCCCAGAGGCAAGAAAGGCAGGGTAGGGCGATGGCGGAGACCACCAATCAGGCTAGCGATATCGTCGAAGCGTGGCTGAAACAAGAAGACGCCATCGATCCACAAAAGGCCCCGCGCCTGCAAGAACTTTTGGATAGGGTGCCGCTGCAGGATCTCATCGCCGTCGTCGAGCGGCAAAATGCCATCCGTGCGGCGCTGGCCCTGCGCCTGCTGCCGCGCCAAAAATCGATCGCCGTCTTTGATGCCCTCGATGCCAAGCACCAGGCGGATATCATCGATGAGCTGGGCAATTCCGATGTCTATGAGTTCTTTGATGAGCTCGACCCAGAAGACCGCGTGGCCTTGTTGGACGAGCTTCCCGCGGAAATCGCGGACCGCCTGCTGCGCTCGCTGACTCAATCCAAGCGCGATGTCACGGGCGTGGTGCTGGGCTATGACAAGGGCTCGGTGGGCCGCCGCATGTCGCCCGAGGTGCCCGTAATCCATCCAGAGATGAGCGTTAAGGACGCGCTATTCAAACTGCGGGAGACGGCGAATGAGCTAGAAACCATCTATACCGTGCCCATCACGCGCGAAGATCGACGCCTAGTGGGCGTGGTGAGCCTGCGTGAAATCTTTACCGCAGATGCCGCTTTGACCATGGCCGATATTATGCACGATCCCATCTTTGCTCGTGCCAGTGCTGATGCCGAGGAAACCGCGCGTTGGTTCCTGCCATTGGATATCCTCGCGTTGCCCATTGTGGATGATTCGCACCGCCTCGTTGGCCTGCTGACGTGGGATGATGCTACCGACATCGTGGAGGAAGAAGATAGTGAGGACTCCGCCCGCGCCGGCGGTACCGAGGCCCTCCAGCAGCCGTACCTGTCCACTCCGCTGCTCAAGCTGGTGCGTTCGCGCATCGTGTGGCTGCTTGTGCTGGCCGTCTCTGCGCTGCTGACGGTGCAGGTACTCGATTCCTTCGAAGACACACTGGCCAAGGCCGTGGTTCTCTCGCTATTTATTCCGCTGCTGACCGGCACCGGCGGTAATACCGGCAACCAGGCGGCTACCACGGTGACGCGTGCCTTGGCGCTGGGCGACGTCCGCACGCGCGACCTTCTCGCCGTCATGTTGCGCGAGCTGCGCGTCGGCATGCTGCTCGGCGCCGTGCTAGGACTAGCCGGCCTGGCGCTGGCCACCCTGGTCTATGGCCTAAGCATCGGCCTCGTCATCGGCTCGACGCTGTTTTTGATCTGTTCCATTTCCGCGACCGTCGGCGGGCTTATGCCCATCGTGGCTAAGACCATCGGCGCCGATCCGGCGGTCTTTTCCAACCCCTTCATTTCTACCTTTTGCGACGCCACGGGCCTGATTATCTACTTCCTGATTGCCAAGACCGTGCTGGGCATCTAGCACACCTCCCTGCGGTTCGGGGGTGGGGAAGTGGTGGGGACATTTCCGGTTTCAGGCAGGTGCGATGTGTGCTCTATGGGGGTGCGGGGGTGCTTGCGTGTGGCGGGATATGGTTTCTGCGTCACATGTTTTGTATGGTCAGTGCATGCTTCGCAGTGAACTGGATAACTTTCGGTCTGCTGCCTCGGCCTAGCTAATAAACTGGGAAATACGGAGCATAACCCACAGCACAATCCCCTCTAAGTGAAGGAGCGCGCGGTATGACCACCCCGCATACTCACGAATCTACCGCCCACACCGAAGGTGACGAGGCCCCCGGAGCGCCGCGCAGCGAGTGGCGCCGCCAGTTCATCGGCCTCTTCATTGGCTTGGGCTTGGCCGTACTGGTCTTCTTTATCTTCCCCTCGAATGCGATCGAGACCGTACAGGGCTCCGCGGGTGCAGATCCGGAAGCCGAGTACACGCTCAGTGCCATCCGCACCGTCGCCGCAGTAACCATCTTGATGGGTGTGTGGTGGATGACGGAGGCCATTCCGCTCGCCGCCACCGCGCTGCTGCCGCTGATCATCTTCCCGCTCGCCGGTGTGGGCACGATTAAGGAAGTAGGCGCCCCATACGCGTCCGCCACCATTTTCTTGTTCATGGGTGGCTTCCTGATTGCGCTTGCCCTGCAGCGCTGGAACCTGCACCGCCGCTTAGCGCTATACGTGGTGAAGATCATCGGCACCTCGCCCAAGCGCCTGATCTTGGGATTCATGCTGGCTACCGGCTTTTTGTCCATGTGGGTATCTAATACCGCCACGGCAGTGGTGATGCTGCCGATCGGTACCTCGGTGCTCGCGCTGACCGCGGAAACCGTAGGTGGTTGGGATAAGCAAAAGAAGTTTGCCACGGCACTGATGCTCGGTATCGCGTATTCCGCCTCCATCGGTTCGCTGGGTACGCTCATCGGCACCCCGCCGAATGCCTTCCTCAATGCATATATGGCCGATACCTGGGGCGTGACCCTCGGCTTCGGCCGGTGGATGGCGGTCGGTGTGCCGCTCGCCGTGATCTTCTTGCTGATTGCCTGGGCCCTGCTTATCACCATTTTCAAGCCGGAGATGAAGGATATTCCAGGCGGGCGCGAGCTCATTAACGACGAAATTAAGGCACTCGGCCCCTGGACCCGCCCTCAGATCATGACCGGCATCATCTTTGTCCTCGCCGCCGCAGCCTGGGTTACCCTGCCTTTGGTCCTCAAGAAATTTGAGAATTATGACGATGCCATCGTGGGTATCGCCGCCGGCACCTTGCTCTTTATCCTGCCCGCGGATAACCAGCGCCGCATCCGTTTGCTGGACTGGAAGACGGCCAATGAAATGCCGTGGGACGTCCTCCTGCTCTTCGGCGGCGGCCTGTCGCTGTCCTCGGTCTTTAATTCCTCCGGCCTGTCCCTGTGGATTGGTGAGATGGCCAAGGGGCTAAGCGTCCTGCCGGTTGTCCTCATCGTCTCTGCCGTGGCTGCGCTGGTGCTCTTCCTGACGGAGATCACCTCCAATACCGCGACGGCGGCTACGTTTATCCCGATTATGGGTGGTGTTGCCGTGGGCGTGGGGCTTACTGCCGATGGCGATATCAACGTCCTTCTCCTCACCATCCCGGTGGCCCTCGCGGCAACCTGCGCATTCATGCTTCCTGTCGCTACCCCGCCGAACGCCATTGCCTATGGTTCTGGCTACGTCAAGATTGGCGAGATGATCAAGGGTGGCCTTGGCCTCAATATCATCGGCATCTTCCTCATCACGCTGACGGTGTACTTGCTGGCAGTGCCAATCTTCGGCCTGTCCATTTAAGATTAGGAGCTTCGTAGCCATTCCCTAATGAAAAACGTTACCATTAGGGAATGGCTACACCCGTTACTGTACTGTCCGGATTTTTGGGCAGCGGAAAAACCACGCTCTTGAACCACCTGCTTGCCAACCGCGAAGGGCGCAAGCTTGCCGTCATCGTCAACGACTTCTCCGAGGTAAATATCGATGCCGCCCTCGTTGCTGGCGAAGGGCACCTCGAGCGCGGCGAGGACCGCTTTGTCGAGCTATCCAATGGCTGTATCTGCTGCACCCTGCGCGAAGATCTCATCGAATCCGTAGGTAAGCTGGCCCGCTCCGGCCGCTTCGATCAGATCGTCATCGAGTCCACTGGTATTTCCGAGCCTATGCCCGTGGCCGCCACCTTTGAATGGGAGTTTGCGGACGGCACCACGCTTGCCGACGTCGCCCCTATTGACACCATGGTCTCTCTCGTGGATGCTTCCACCTTTCTTGATTACCTGCGTCGCGGCAAGAGCCTCGCGTCCGAGAATATTGAGGCCACACCCAGCGATGATCGCACCGTGGCGGACCTACTCGTGGACCAAGTCGAGTTTGCTGACCTCATCCTTGTTACCAAGACCGATCTGGTTGATGCTGCCGAAACCGAACGCGTCATCGCGACCGTTCGCGCTATGAACCCCCGTGCTCGAGTCGTAATGGTCACCGATGGTGCCATTGACCCACGGCTGGTCCTTGATGCCCACCTGTACGACGCCGCCACTGCCGCGACTTACCATGGCTACACCGAGGAGCTGGCTAAGCCGCACACGCCCGAAACCGAGGAATATGGCATTTCCTCCGTCGTTTTCCGCGCCGACCGCCCCTTTAACCGCGACCGTCTGCTCGCCGCCCTTCGTGCCAGTACCGGCCTGGTGCGCTCTAAGGGGTATTGCTGGCTCGATACCGATCTTCAACTCGCCCACGCTTGGCAGCAGGCTGGGCCTAACCTTCAAATCCTGCCCGCTTCGCTCTGGGCTGCAAATGATGTGACGCCCGGTACCGAAATTGTCCTTATCGGTATCGACTTCGATCACCGGTCCACCCTCAGGGCGCTTCAGGGTGCCTTGCTTTCCGACGCCGAAGTTGCCGCCCTCATCGCTTCCTAATTGCCTCCGTTTCCGTCAGGTGAACGGCGGGTGAACAGGCGATTTGTTAGTTTTCCGGACCGTGGGTATAGTAAATTCTCGTTGCACAGCAGAGCACACGCACTGCTTACCAACGGTCTGCGCCCGTAGCTCAACGGATAGAGCATCTGACTACGGATCAGAAGGTTGGGGGTTCGAATCCCTCCGGGCGCACAATGTCATGAGTCGCGACATGTTTGACAGATGAGTCGCGACATCGTTAACAAACCGGCATTCCAGTTGCTTTTTGTTCTGGGGTGCCGGTTTCTTCGAACAGGCGAGCAGTGCCAGGGCGCATCGTTCCAAGCAGCAGTACCAAGACGCCGTAAGAACACCTACGTCTGACGGGCGGAGCCCTTTCCCTCTTGGGCTCTAGAAGGTGCCTTAGGCCCTGAATGGCCGCACTCTATTTCGACGCCACCGGATTGGCGTACAGCTTTGACGATGGCCATATTGCGGTTAGGACTGTTCATAGTGTCAAACATGTCCCGACTCACCAGTCAAGCATCACCCGACACGGTAAGGTAGCCCTAAGCGTCAAATATGTCGCGGCTCACCTGTCAAGCATCACGACGATTCCCTCAGGCACAGACTGTCAAATATGTCATGAACTCAGACACCTCCGGGCGCACAAAATCAGCCGCCTTCGGGCGGCTTTTCTTGTATCTAGTTCGCCCCACCCAAGGCTCGATCTATGAAGTCTTCCGTCCTTGTTCCCGGCCTCATTGCCGGCGCCATCCTTGGCCTCCTGCTGTGGCTAGGGTCTGGCGTTTTCTGGCTCTTTTTGGCAGGCTTAGCCGTCGGCATCGCCGCAGCCCCGCTTCTAAAGCTGGCCACCGATCCTTCCCGTTCGCGCAAGCGCCGCGATAGTTCCTTCCGTGACTAGTCCCGCACCGCTGTACACCGTGCTCCACACAAGTCTCACTCAATCCACTTATAAAATGCAGGACACGTATAAAATATTTGCAGCAACCTTCCAGACAGACTTAGTAGAAAAAGAAAGTCTTTATTAACAAGGGGAGCGCGGTGACGCGTTCCCCTCCGTCTTGAAGGAGAACGCTAGGTGTTAGCACCCTCGCGCATTGTAGGGCTCGATATAGCCCGCTCACTTGCGATTATCGGCATGATAGTTTTGCATATGGCCTCCTTGGTGTGGCATACCAAGGTCATTTTAAATGGCCTGCCCGCCGCACTATTCGCCGTTCTGGCCGGCGTCACGTTGATGCTTATTTCCCGCGATTTCACGGCGACTACGTTCCTGCGCATCATCGCCCGCGGCTGCATAATTACGTTTATCGGCCTTGCCCTGCTGCCCGTGGGCGGCGAGATTCAAATCGTCCTCGTGGTCATCGGCATCACGATGATCCTGGTGTCCTGGGTCCCGCCGCTGCGCTGGTGGTGGAAGCCCCTGCTCCTCGCCGCCGCCACCGCTGCCGCGACCATAAAATATGCGCCGCTGACCCTTCCGCAGGTCTATCCACTGCTGGCCTATTGCGCCTATTTCCTCGCTGGCATGCTGCTCTATGAGGTCTATATCCGCAGCTCCCGCGCCGCTGCCCAGTGGGTGTCCACCGCCATCGCGGCCGCCGTTGCGGCTGCCGGTTTTTACTTCCGCTCTAACCCGGATATGCCTGGTTGGCTGCGCTTTACCGGCCACACCGGCGTGCTAGGAGAGATTGTCCTATCCATCGCCGTCGCCGCCATCGTCCTGCACCTATGCCTGCTTATCGGTTGGACGGTGCCTAAGTTGGCGTATCCCTTTGCTGCGCTGGGCGCGATGTCGCTAAGCATCTACATCCTGCATGTGCTCACCGCTTACTACTGGCAGAGCCACGTTTCCCTCCACAACACCGGGTGGGCCTGCGCGTTTATCGCCCTCTTTCTCGTCCTCGCGAGCCTATGGCGCCGCCTGATAGGGAAGGGGCCGGCCGAATGGGCCGTCGCTAAGACCATCGCCATCGCCGTTCCTGCCGGAAAGAAGGACTAATCATGCAGCACAAAATCTTCCCCGCCCTCCTTACCGCCGGCATCGTGGCATTAACCGCCGCCCCTGCCAGCGCCCTCGAGCGCGGCGAGCCGGCCCAAGACTCGGCCGAGTCTCGCACCGTGGCGCAATTGAAAATCGGGCGCGTGGGCAGCTTCGGCGATTGCACCGGCACCCTCGTGGCCGCCCAGTGGGTCCTTACCGCGCGCCACTGCCTCGAGTCCGTCAACAACGAGGGCACGCAGGCCCGCATCAATGGCACCACCTACGACGCCGATTCCTGGGCGCTATCTCCGCTTTCCGACGCCGCCCTTCTCCACCTCACCACCCCCGTCACCGACACCACCCCGGCCGAGATTTCCACTCACGTGCCAGAACCTGGCCAGCGCGGCACGCTTTACGGCTGGAGCAGCAGTTCCTCCATGGCACGCCGTGGCCAGCTGCCGCAGGCGGAGATGGAAGTGGCCGAGCTCCTCGGCGCCGGCCCTGCTAGCCCCGCCAGCTCCACCGCACCAGGTGCCGCAGACGCCTCCGAGGTTGGCGCCGAGGTTGCCGCCGAGGATGCCGCTGGCGGAGAAAGCATTCCTGCGGCCGAGGCCATGCCGGGGCTCAGCGCACCAGAGGGGACAGAAAGTGTGCCGGCCGGCGAAGCGATGCCGCTGATTGAAAGCGCGATCCTTGATGTGCACTCCACCGGCCGCGCCGGCATGCAGGGCGGTGACTCCGGCGGTCCCTTCTTCGTCGACGGAAAGCTTGCCGGCCTGGCCACCGCGGGAACGGCGAATGGGGATCCGGACTTGCCCTCGCCAAGCGCGGCAATCACCACGCTGGCCGGCACCAAGGATTGGATAGAAGGCGTGGTGAGCGACCGCGATAAAGGCGCCATCCTTTCCGCTAAGACCACCCCTGAACCGCCGAAAACCCCGCAGACCAGTGCAGATCATGCGGGGCTCTATGCGGGCATAGCCGCCATCGGCCTGATCGCCGCCGCGGTGCTGGCGCGGATTCCCCGTCTGCGCAACCGCGGCCGCAAGGGCTAGAAAATCTCGATGCGTCCGCCCAGGGACTCGGATTGGCGCAACTGTGCCACCCACTTCGGGCCGCCTGGGTGCAGGCGCAGCACCGGGCGCGAAGAAATCTTGACCGGGGAGACCGATTCCTTGCGCGCGCCGGAGCGGGCGTCGATGCGGGTGCGGGCGCGGTAGCCGGCGTCGGAAAGCTCAGCGATGGAAGGCTCGGGGGAGTCGAGCTTCTCGCGGGCATCGCGCAGCAAGTCCATGGCCTCGTCCAATGCCTCCACCAACGCCGGCGCATTGGTCTCGCACATCTGCTGCACCAACTCCGGGTGCGTGCCGGCCACGCGGGTAGCGTCCTTGAAAGAACCGGCGGACAGGGACTGCGCCAGGATTCCGCCGTTATCGCCCACCACGGCGAGGATCTCCGCAAAGACGTGTGGTAGGTGGGAGATGCGCGCCACCGCGGCATCGTGATTAGCCACGCGGATAGGCACCGCCTCTGCGTGCACCATCTGAGTCATGCGCACGACCTCGGTGAAGGTCTCAATCCACTGCTTCGGAATCTTTTCTCCGCGTGCCTCGCACTCGGCGGCGTAGTCATAGGTAATGCCCCACGCCGCGCGGCGGAACAGGTCCTTCTGCGAGTTATCCCAGCCGGACTTGGACGTGCCCGCCATCGGGTGGCCGCCCACGTAGCGCGACTCCATTCCGCGCTCCAGCACCTGCTGGCGCACGGCCGTCTTAACGGAAACGACGTCCGTAATACCGCAGCTCGGCGCGTGCTCCTGAATGGCGTCGAGCACCTCGCCCACCGCGCCCATAGGCACGGCTATGACAATGAGCGCGTTCTCCGTTTCCGCGCGGGTCAAAATTGCGGGAAGATCATCGGTGACGTCAAAACCCTGCTTTACTGCAGTGCGGGCGCCGGACGTGGAGTGGTTGTAGCCAAAAACGGGGTGATTGTATCCGGCGAGATCGCGCAGCAAAGAGCCGCCGATGAGGCCGAGGCCAATAATGCAGATAGGGCGTTGAACATCTTGAGAACTCACGATGACAATTGTGGCACAACACGACTAATCTCACGAGGTATGAGCAACGAAAATTACTCCTTCGCAGTAACCGTCGCCCGCAACTCGGGCCAATGGCTAGTGCGCAGATTCAACGATGACTTTGAGGATCCGCAGACCTCCATCAATGCGGTGCGCAGCCTGCGTTCCGAGGGCGCTGCGTTCGCGCTGCTGTGTGTGGAGGATGCCTATTTTATTGCCGTGCGCCCAGTGCCGGGCGGGGTAAAGATGCTCATCTCGGACGCCACCTATGGTGTCGACGATGACTTCGCCGCCGATTTCATGGATATCAACGATCATGAAATCCCGGATGTGGACCCCGAAGAGGCCGATCCTTATGGCGAGGGCGATTTCGATATCTTCGCCGACCTTGGCCTATCCGAGGACCAGGTGGGCTACATCATTGACAATGATGAGGACTGGCCTTCCGATATGTTGCTGCGCATCGCCGGCGAGCTTGGCTTTGGCGATGAGTTGGAAGACGTCATTGATAACGCCTGAGCCCCTGCTGCGCGCTGAGGCTAGGATGCGCCGCGCCCTCGACGTCGCCAAGCGCACGCCAGCCGGCGACGTCCCCGTGGGTGCGGTGCTTTACGACGCCGCCGGAACCGAACTTGCCACCGGCGTCAACCGCCGCGAAGAGCTGGCGGACCCCACCGCCCACGCCGAGGTCGAGGCCATTCGCCAGGCCGTCCGCGTGCACGGCGATGGCTGGCGGCTTTCCGGCTGCGAACTCGTGGTCACCCTGGAACCTTGCGCCATGTGTGCCGGTGCGCTGCAGGCCGCGCGGGTGTCTTCCGTCGTCTTCGGCGCCTTTGAACCCAAGACGGGCGCGTGCGGCTCGCTTATCGATGTCCTGCGTGCCCCCACCGCCCCCTTTACCCCGCAGGTTCGCGGCGGCGTCCTCGAAGACGAATGCGCTGGGTTGCTCCGAAACTTCTTCAACGGCCTGCGCTAAACGCGCGTACACTGGTCGTTATACGACAACCGTCTACTCAAAGGAGTGATTATGGGCGATTTGGAAAACAAGAAGGATGGCCTCGTAGGCAAGGCAAAGGAAGCCTACGGCGACGCTACCGGCAACGAGGACGTAGCTAACGAGGGCAAGGCCGATCAGGTCACCTCCGAGGCTAAGGACAAGCTGTCTGACGCCGCTGAAGGCGTTAAGGACAAGGCCAACGAGGTTATCGGCGGCCTGAAGGACGACTAATCCTCGTTCCTCGTTTCCACATCTCGCTGCGCTGGCACCCCGCCGGCGCAGCGATTTTGTCGCTCGGGCCCACTCCCGTAATCTGGAACGCGGTGGCGTGTCCGAGCGGCCGAAGGTGATCGCCTCGAAAGCGATTGTTGGGTAACCCCCAACCGCGGGTTCAAATCCCGCCGCCACCGCACCGGGATCCCGGCCTGTTTGCGCAGGTCGGGATTTTCTTTTGCCCAATTTTCCGGGAGGCGCGGGGAATCCGGCTGGCTGGCCGCCAGCTGTGAAAACTGGGACGCAGGTGGCTTCGCGATAGGGGATTAGAGGGGATGGCCACTACACTAGGGCAAAGTTCAACCCGTCCCCCACGCGAATGCAAAGGTACATCTACCCGTGGCTAAACTGCTTTATCGTCTTGGGCGCTGGTCTTTCCTCCATAAGTGGAAGGTCATCGTGGCATGGCTGCTGCTGCTCGCCGCCGTCGGCGGTGCCGCCGCCTTGCTGATGAAACCGATGACGAGCGAGTTCTCCATCAAGGGAACCCCGTCCATCGACGCCACCTACAAGACCATGGACCTCTTCCCAGAGGGCGGCAACCCTGCCAACTCGCCCTCGGTCAACGTGGTCTTCAAGGCCCCAGACGGCCAGAAGCTTTCTGATCCCGCCAACCGCGAGGCTATCGACGCCACCATCTCCTATCTCGAGGACAACCTGGAGATGGGCGATACCACGCGCTTTGGCAACCCGCTTGAGGTCTCTCCTCGCCTGCAGGACCAGGTCATCCACCAGTTCACGGATATGGGGCTACCGGAAGCATCCGCCCGCGCGGACGCACATAACCTCGCCATGGTCAATGATGACGAGACCATTGCCTACACCACCTTCAATTTCGACGCCGAGTCGCCCTATAGCGTGGAGCAGGCCGACAAAGACACCGTTACCGACGCAATGAACATCGCCCGCGACCGCGGCCTCACGGTAGAAGGCAATGGTGCCGGCTTCGGCGATGAAATCGCGGTCAATTCCACCTCTGAGATCATCGGCCTCGGCGTTGCCTTTATCGTGCTCATCTTTACCTTCGGCTCCCTGGTGGCCTCGGGCATGCCTTTGGTGTCCGCCGTTATCGGCGTGGGACTAGGCGCGCTGGGCATGTTCATTGCCACCCACTGGATTGAGCTCAATAATATGACCCCGGTCCTGGCCATCATGATTGGCCTTGCCGTGGGCATTGACTACGCGCTGTTTATCCTGTCGCGCTACCGCGCCGAGCGCCGCCGCATGGACGGGCCCGATGCCGCAGGCATGGCGGTGGGAACCGCCGGATCCTCCGTGGTCTTTGCCGGCGCGACGGTCTTTACCGCGCTCTTCGCGCTCCTCATTGCGCGCATCGGCTTCCTGACGGCGATGGGCTTGGCCGCCGCCGGCACCGTGGCCATCGCCGTATTGGTCTCGCTCACGCTCATCCCCGCGATGCTGGGCGTGCTGGGCGATAAGGCCTTCAATGGCCGCATCCCCGGCGTGGCCGGCAACCCGACCCGCAAGGGCAAGCGCCGCCGTGGTCCCACCATGGGCAACCGCTGGGTGCGCCTGGTCCAGAGGGTCCCCGGCCTGGCCATGGCGCTGGTTGTGCTCTCCCTAGGCGCGATGACCGCGCCGGTGCTCCACATGGAGCTCGCCCTTCCGGCCGATACTACTTCCAATCCCGATACCACCCAGCGCAAGGCCGCCGACATCATGTCCGAGGGCTTCGGCCCCGGCGTCAACGGCCCCTTCCTCGCCGTGGTCGATGCCCACACGGTCAACGCGGATGCCGGCGCCCTCGCCCCGCTTGTCGACGCCCAATCCCAGCCCGAACCAGCCCCCGCCCCCGAGGGCGCTGCACCAGAGGATGGTGCGCCGCAGGACGGTGCGCCGGAGGACGCAGCCCCTGAGCAGCCGCAGCCGGACCAGCCCGCAGCCGAGGCCGAGCCGGAAATCGCCCCGGCCGCAGAGGTAGTAGACACCTCCGCAGACGCAGCGGACAATTCCTCGCCGGAGGATAAGGCCGCGCTCGCGTCCTTCCTGTACACCGCGGACCAGCTCAAGGGACTGGGCGGCGTGAAGCACGCACAGATCGTCGGCCTGAGCCAGGACCAGCGCGCCGCGCAGATCATGGTCACCCCAGAAACCGCGCCGACGGACGCCGCGACGGTCAACGTCGCGCATGCGCTTCGCTCGGCCACCGGCGAGATCGAAGACGCCACCGGCACCGACATCGGCCTGACCGGCCTGACCGCCGTGCAGCTCGATATTACCGAGCGCCTCGAGGAAGCCATGGCGCCGTACCTGGCCATCGTCGTGGGCCTGGCCATCGTGCTACTGCTGTTGGTCTTCCGCTCCATCCTGGTGCCGCTGGTTGCCGGCCTGGGCTTCCTGCTGTCCGTCGGCGGTGCCTTCGGCCTGACCGTCCTGGTTTGGCAGGAAGGCCTGTGGAACCTGGTTCCCGCGCCGGGCCCGCTGATTTCCTTCATGCCGATCTTCCTTATCGGCGTGACCTTTGGCCTGGCGATGGATTACCAGGTCTTCCTGGTCACCCGCATGCGCGAGCACATTTCTCGCCACCCGGAGGGCACCGGCGGGCGATATAGCGCCGTCGACGAGGCCACCATCACCGGTTTTACCCAGGGTGCCCGCGTGGTCACGGCCGCGGCAATTATTATGATTTCGGTCTTCGTGGCCTTTATTAATCAGCCGCTGCCCTTCATCCAGATTTTCGGCTTTGCCTTGGCCGCCGGCGTGCTTTTCGACGCCTTCTTTATCCGCATGACCCTCGTCCCCGCCACCATGTTCCTCATGGGCCGCGCGACGTGGTGGATGCCAAAGTGGTTGGCGAAGATTCTGCCCACCCTGGATATCGAAGGCACCGCCTTGGAAGAAGAATGGGAAGCTAAACACGCTACCCCTAGCCCAACCCCTAGCCCTGCACACAAGGAAGAAGAGTAAAGATGGACTTGAGCTTCGACGTCGGCAAGCGCCTGCCCGAAGGCCCCGGCAAGCACGGCCGCAGCGGTGTCATCCACACCCCGCACGGTGATATCCAGACCCCCGCCTTCATCCCGGTGGCCACCAAAGCCACGGTCAAGACGCTGACCCCGGAACAAATTCGCTCTACCGGTGCGCAGGCCATCCTGTCGAATGCGTACCATCTCTACCTGCAGCCGGGCCACGACATCGTGGACGAGGCCGGCGGCGTGGCCGAGTTTGAAAACTGGCACGGCCCGACCTACACCGACTCCGGCGGATTCCAGGTCATGTCCCTGGGCGTGGGATTCAAGAAGGTCCTCGCGATGGATATTGCGGATCTCAGCGATAAGGACATCCGCGCCGCCAAAAAGGAACGCATGGCGCAGGTGGACGAGGACGGCGTGGATTTTAAATCCGTCATCGATGGCTCCAAGCACCGCTTTACCCCCGAGAAGTCCATGCAGATCCAGCACGGGCTGGGCGCAGACATCATGTTTGCCTTCGACGAGCTGACCACGCTGGTTGATACGCGCACCTACCAGGAAGAATCTGTCGCGCGCACGCACCGCTGGGCCAAGCGCTGCCTGGATGAGCACGATCGCCTCACCCGCGAGCGCGCCCACCGCCCGAAGCAGTCGCTGTGGGGCGTTGTTCAAGGCGCGCAGTACGAGGATCTGCGCCGCCAAGCCACCCGCGGCCTGCTCGACCTCGACCGCGCCGCCCGCGAGGACGGCAAGCGCGGCTTCGGCGGCTTCGGCATCGGCGGCGCGCTGGAAAAGGAAAACCTGGGCACCATCGTCGGCTGGGTCTGCGATGAGCTACCCGAGGACAAGCCGCGCCACCTGCTCGGCATCTCCGAGCCGGACGATATCTTCACCGCCGTCGAGGCCGGCGCCGATACCTTTGACTGCGTGGCGCCCACCCGCCTGGCGCGCCGCGGCGGCGTCTACACCCTTGACGGCCGCATGAACCTTACCAATGCGCGCTTCAAGCGGGATTTTGCCGGCGTCGACGAGGAATTCGGCGGCTACGTATCCGAGAATTACTCCCGGGCCTACCTGCACCACCTGCTCAAGGCAAAGGAATTCCTCGCCGGCACGCTGTGCACCATCCACAACGTGGAGTTCATGATCCGCCTGGTGGATAATATCCGCGCCGCCATCGACGGCGGCTACTACGAGGCCTACCGCGATGAATTCCTCGGCCGCTATTACGCCGGCAAATAGTCCTCGCGCTTCTTCACCCACTTAATGACCGCGGCCGTCACCGGCAGCATGACGGCCTCCATCAGGGTCTTCCATACGAAGCCCACGATGACGTAATTGATGAACCCGCCCACGGTGTCTACGCCGATAACCGGCGCGGCGATGGCGCAAAAGAGTAGCGTATCGCCGAACTCGCCCACCACGGTGGAGGCGATAAGGCGCGCGAAGAGGCCCTTTTCGCCGGACCGCTTCTTCATGGCGGTCAGCGTCCAGGCATTCAGCAGCTGGCCCACCAGGTAGCCGGCCAGCGAAGCTGCCAGGATCTGCGGCATCAGGCCGAGCGTGGCGGCGAAGGCCTCTTGGCCCTCGTAGAAATCGGCTGCCGGCAGCCAGATGGCGATATAGAAGCACACGGCCGCCAGAATTGCCATCGCGAAGCCGATGTAGACCGCGCGCCGGGTGGACTTGAAGCCATAGCACTCGGAGAGCACATCGCCGACGATATAGGCTAGCGGGAAGAGGAAGAAGGCGCCGTCGGTAACCAGCGGGCCGAGCTGGACGCCCTTGGTGGCGTTGATATTAGAAATCAGGAAGGTCACCACAAACACGGTGACCAGCCAGGGGTAGAGGGTGGAGCGGACGGGAATGAAGCGCACCTCAGCGCCGTTCGATTTTTCCATGCCCGCCATTGTGCCAGCCCGTAGACTGTGGGCATGAATTCCGCGACCACCGGCGCCGGCCGCTACGCGCCAAGCCCCTCTGGCGATCTGCACTTTGGCAACCTCCGCACGGCGCTTCTGGCGTGGCTTTTCGCCCGGTCCACGGGCAGGCGCTTTGTGGTGCGCGTGGAGGACATCGATAAGCAGCGCTCCTCCCAAGAGGCGGCCGAGCGCCAGTTAGCGGACCTGCGCGCGCTCGGGCTGGACTGGGACGGCGAGGTCATCTACCAACACGACCGCGACGCCGCCTATGAGCAGGCCCTGGCCCAGCTGCCCACCTACGAGTGCTATTGCTCCCGCAAGGATATCCGCGAGGCCTCCCGCGCCCCGCACGCCATTCCCGGCCAGTACCCGGGCACCTGCCGCAACCTCACCGAAGACCAGCGCGCGGCCAAGCGCGCCGAGCTTGCGGCCCAGAATCGCCAGCCCGCCCTTCGCCTGCTTGCCGACGTCCCCACATTCACCATCCACGACGCCCTCCACGGCACCTATACGGGCGACGTGGATGACTTCATCCTGCGCCGCGGCGGCCAAGACACCGGCTGGGCCTATAACCTGGCCGTCGTCGTCGATGATGCCTACCAAGGCATCGACCAAGTGGTCCGCGGCGATGATCTGCTCTCCTCCGCGCCGCGCCAGGCCTACCTTGCCTCGCTGCTCGGCATCGAACCGCCGGAGTATATCCACGTCCCGCTCGTGCTCAATGCATCCGGCGAGCGTTTGGCCAAGCGCGATGGGGCGGTGACCATGCGGGAGATGGGGGAAGAGGGGGACGTCGTCAAGCAGCTGGCGGCCTCCCTGGGGTACGAAGCTCACAGTGCTGCGGATCTGCTCGCGCAATTCGCGCCCGATCGACTCAGCCCTGAGCCTTATATCTGGCGCGGGTAAAATCTGAGCCCATGGAAGTTCTACTGGTGCTCATTGGGCTCATGCTGCTGACCGTGTTCGTCGTCGCCATCGGTGACAAGATTGGGCTGCCGTGGCCGGCCCTGCTGACGATCATCACCGCCTGCGCCGTCTTCGTGCCCGGCCTGCCCCAGTTCGAGCCGCCCACCGAGCTCATCCTGCCCATCTTCCTGCCGCCGCTGCTGTGGGCGCTCGCCCGGCGCACCTCGTGGGGTGTTATCCGCGAGCAATGGGTGACCATCTTGAGCCTGTCCGTGCTGCTGGTGGTCGCCACCACGCTGGCCGTTGGCTTCACGGCCTATGCCTTCCTGCCCGGCATCAGCCTGGCCGCGGCCATCCTTATCGGTGCGGCCATCGCCCCGCCGGACCCCGTCGCCGTTGACGCCGTGGCCGAGCCCGCCGGCATCCCGCGCCGCATCATCACCACCTTGCAGACCGAGGGCTTGTTTAACGACGCCGCCTCTATCGTCGCCTTCAATCTCGCGCTGACGGCCGTAACCCAAGGCGATGAGCTTTCCTTCGGCGGCGGCGTGCTCAACTTCTTCTACTCCGCATTCGTCGCGGGCGGCCTCGGCTGGGGCGTCGGCCGGCTGGTGGCGCTGTTTATTACCCACGTCCACGACGTCACCGCGCGCAACGCACTGACCTGGGTGACGCCGTTTGCGGTCTACCTCATCTCGGAGGAACTCGGCGCCTCCGGCGTTATCGCCGTGGTCATTGCGGCCGTGGAGCTTAATTCCCGTGCCGATATCCAGGCCGAAGACCGCCTGTCCGGCCAGTCCTTCTGGGAGACCATCGAGCTGCTCTTTACCGGCGTGGCCTTTGGACTCATTGGCCTGACGGTCAATACCGCTATCGGGGAGGTGGGCTCGGACCTATGGCACTCCGTGGTGGTGGGCGTCATCTTGTCCCTTGTGGCCTTCGTCGTTCGCTTGGTGTGGATGTACATCTATTACCGCATCAACGTCTCCCGCGGCCGCCCGCGCGTGGCGCCGCTGCGCCTGCAGGAGGTGCTGCTGATGACGTGGTCCGGCATGCGCGGCCTCGTCACCTTGGCACTGGTTTTGTCCATCCCAGCCGGCGTGTTCAGCTTCCACCACGAACTGGCGGTCATTGCGCTGACCGTTCTCCTGGTCACGATGGTGGTACCCGGCCTGCTGCTGCCGTGGCTGATGGAGCGCCTCGACCTCACGGAGGCCTCCCAGATTGCCAGCGATAAAATGCGCGCCGCCGTGGTGAGCCGCGCGCGTGCGGCCAGCATCGAGGCCCTGTCACACTTCCGGCCGGACGGCCACATTACTGCCGACGCCGAAAAGGTCGACCCCGAAATTTCCGCCAACGTGATTCAGTGGTTCGAGGACCGGCTGGGCGATGGCGAGGATGTTTCCGATGATTCCCGCAAGCAGCGCGCCTGGCAGGCCCGCCACGTGGCTCTGGAGGCCCGCCGGACCGCTTTGGCGGCGGCGCAGGAGGAGCTGCTACGCATGCGCGGCGATCGGGCTTATAACCCGGCCATTGTGGACGAGGTGCTCGAGGAGATTGACCGCATGGTTCTAGGCGCCAAGCGCCACTAGGCTGGGCGGCATGGATCCCTTCGATTATGCGCAGCTTGAGGACGCGCTGGATTACCTCTACGACTTCCTCGACCAGGACCTAGCGGACCGCGTGCGCGCCGAGCGCGAATATGTCCCGGCCGGGTTGGAGGGCCTGCTTGCCGACGACTCCCTCGACGACTACGTCTGGCTCTGGATCAAGGACCCAGGCCCGAATGGCTTCCGGCAATACCTGCGCGATGGGGGCTATTCCGAGGCCGAGGTCTCCCAGGCTTTCCTCTGGGCGCGCACCGAGTGGGGGATGAATACGCCGCCGCACGTCGCGTGGCTGAAGGCGGATGGCTATGAGCCACCGGTCATCGATTAGCGGCCAGCGCGGCCGCGCGCCCGTATACAACAAAAATCCCGGCTCCATGCTGTGTAGCAGGAGCCGGGATTTCCTGTGGCGGAGGATGTGGGATTTGAACCCACGAGGGGCGTGAACCCCGCACGCGTTCCAGGCGTGTGACATAGGCCGCTAGTCGAATCCTCCGAGAAGAAACATTAGCAGCCGTGGCAATTATTTTACCAATCGCCAGGTCAGGGGCCATTTTCAGCGATCTAAAGTGGTTTTGTGTCGGATGGTCCTTGGGTTGCGCGCCTGCGGGCGGTGGCGGCCCGTGCGGTCGGAGGCTCATTTGGCTAAACCGGCGCGCGGGCGTTAGAGTATGAGGCAGGATTCCGCGTGGCGTCCATCCTCTGAACTCCCCCAGGGCAGGAATGCAGCAAGGGTCAGGAGGCTCTGGCGGGTGCGCGGGGTCCCCTTTTTGTATGGCGTGCGTTACTATTGGGGGCTAAAAGTCGCCCTATACATGGAAGGTAGACATACGCATGTCGCTTCTTACTTTGGAATCGTCCGAACTCGCGGAGCTCGCCGCCCAGGTCCGTAAGGACTACGAGGACCTTAAGGCTAAGGGCCTGAAATTGGACCTGACCCGCGGAAAGCCGGCCAAGGCACAGCTGGACCTCTCCAATGATTTGCTGGCGCTGCCCGGCCCGGGCCATTACACCGATGCGGCCGGAAACGACCTGCGTAACTACGGCAACCAAAAGGGCATCAAAGAACTGCGCGATATCTGGGGCAAGCTGACCAACATGGACCCAGAGCTGCTCGTGGCCGCAGACTCGTCCTCGCTGAACATCATGTTCGACCTGATCTCTTGGGCGTTTCTCTTCGGCACCAATGATTCCGCGAAGCCGTGGAGCAAGGAAGAAAAGCTCAAGTGGATTTGCCCGGTGCCGGGCTACGACCGTCACTTTGCCATCACCGAGCAATTCGGCTTCGAGCTGGTCACGGTGCCAATGGAGGAGGACGGTCCGGATGTAGAGGCCGTCGAAAAGCTGGTAGCGGATCCGGCAGTCAAGGGCATGTGGGTAGTGCCGATGTTCGCTAACCCCACCGGCGCCGTGATTTCTGAAGACAAGGCCCGCCGCCTCGCCCGCATGGAGGCCGGCGCGCCGGATTTCCGCATCGTGTGGGATAACGCCTACGCCGTGCACACCCTGACCGAGGACTTCCCGGAAATCCTGCCGATTCTGGATATCGCAGCGGAGGAAGGCAACCCGAACCGCTTCTGGGCCATGTCTTCTACCTCGAAGATCACCTTCGCGGGCGCGGGCGTGGGCTTCTTCGGCACCTCGGAGGACAACCTCGAGTGGTACCTGGAGCACGCGGGCATCCGCGGCATCGGCCCCAATAAGATTAACCAGCTGGCGCACCACGAGTTCTTCGGCTCTGCCGAGGGCGTGCGCGCGGTGATGCGCCGCCATGCCGCGCTGATCAAGCCCAAGTTCGATGCCGTGCTGCGCATCCTAGAAAAGCGCCTCGGCGAGTACGAAGTGGCGCAGTGGACCAACCCGAAGGGCGGCTACTTCATCTCCCTCGACGTCGTCGACGGCACCGCCAACCGCGTCTGGGAGCTGGCGCGCGATGCCGGCATCCTGCTCACCCAGGCCGGATCCGCCTACCCTTATGGCCAGGACGACAATGACCGCAATATCCGCCTCGCCCCAACCCTGCCGCCGCAGGAAGAGGTCGAGGCCGCGATGGACGGCGTCGCCACCTGCGTCCTGCTCGCCGCCGTGGAGAAGCTGGGGGCCTAAAATCAACGCCGACGAGTCTGCCCTGTGGCTGAGCGAGCTTATCCCGGCGCCGCTGGAGTTCCGCTACGTCGATAAGCGCCGGCTGGGCCTTGCCTCGCTTGCCGACGCCCAATCGCTCGCCCTCACCACCACCTTCAACACCACCGACACCGGCCTGCAAAACCAGGACGACGGCACCGATGTGCGCTGCGAGCTGCTCACGGTGGCGCGCACCGGGCAGCCCGAGGTGGCCGCCGCCATCAACGCCGCGGCTGACACCTTCGAAAAGGCCGACGGCCTGCTGCCGGCGCAGCCGGGCGTGATGCTGCCGTCCCTCCTCGATATCCCTGACGTCACAGTGCACCACGGTCTGTTCATTGCGCCGTACCTGTGGGGCGGGCAGACCCCGCAGTTTCGCGAGGAGGGCCGCCTGACCCTCATCTTGCAGTTGGTCATGCTGACGGATTCGGAATATGCGTTTGGGGTAGAAGAGGGCGTCGGCAAGCTGCAGGAGGCGGTGGCTGAGCAGGGCATTGACCTGCTGGACTGGTCGCGCGAGGGTTAGCCGGTAGACTGGCTAACCGTGGCTTTATACCGGAAATATCGTCCAGCAACGTTCGCGGAGGTCGTGGGCCAAGAGCAGGTCACCACGCCGCTATCCGCCGCCCTTGACGCAGGGCGCATCAACCACGCCTACCTCTTTTCCGGCCCGCGCGGCTGCGGCAAGACCTCCTCGGCGCGGATTATGGCCCGCTCGCTCAACTGCGAGCACGGGCCGACCTCGACGCCGTGTGGCAAGTGCGATTCCTGCGTCTCCCTCGCCCCCGGCGGTCCCGGCAACCTGGACGTGACGGAGCTCGACGCCGCCTCGCACAACGGCGTGGAGGACATGCGCGAGCTGCGCGACCGCGCCTACTACGCGCCGGCCGAATCGCGCTACCGCATCTTCATTATTGACGAGGCGCATATGATTTCGCCCTCCGGTGCGAACGCGCTGCTCAAGGTGGTGGAGGAGCCGCCCGAGCACGTCATTTTCATCTTCGCGACCACGGAGCCGGAGAAAATCATCGGCACCATTCGCTCGCGTACCCACCACTATCCCTTCCGCCTGCTGACCCCGCCGGCCATGAAGGGCCTGCTGCAGCGCACCGTTGCGGCCGAGGGCGTACATGTCGAAGACGCCGTGTACCCCATGGTCATTGAAGCGGGCGGCGGCTCCCCGCGCGATACTTTGTCTCTGCTGGACCAGCTGCTAGCCGGCGCCGGGCCCGATGGCCTGACCTATGACCTTGCCCGGCCGCTGTTGGGCGTCACCGATGTCTCGCTGCTTGACGACGCCATCGAAACCCTCGCCAACCAGGACAAACCCGGCCTCTTTGCGATGGTCGACCACGTCATCGAGGCCGGCCACGACCCGCGCCGCTTCGCCGTCGATTTGCTCGACCGCCTGCGCGATTTGATGATCTTGCAGGCCGTGCCCGGCGCCATCGATGCCGGCCTCGTCTCCGCGCCTACCGACCGCGCCTCCGTGCTCACCGCCCAGGCGCAGCGCTTTTCCGGCCCGCAGCTGACTTACCTGGCCTCCACGGTCAACGACCGCATCAGCGACCTCACCGGTGCGACCTCGCCGCGCCTGCTGCTGGAAATCATGTGCGCGCATCTGCTTATCGGGTCCACCGGCCCCGCTGCTGCCGCGCCGGCACCCGCAGCGGCTCCCGCCCCCGCTCCCGCCCCCGCTGCCAATGCTGCCGCGGTCTCGCCCGCGCCGGCTGGCCCTGCGACCCCGGGCGGTGCTCCCGCGGCCAACTCTGCCGTCGCCAGTGCTCAAGACCCCCAGTCCGCCGCTGCTGCCATCATCGCTCGCCGCCGCGCCAAGTCCCAGGAGCAGCAGGCTTCTGCCCCGTCTTCTGCTCCAACCTCAGCACCGGCCGCTCAGCCGCAGCCGCAGCCGCAGGCCCCGTCCCAACCGGAATCGCAACCGAAGGCGCAACCCGAGCAGCCGGCGGCCGCCGAGGCGCAACGCACGCAGAAGCCTCAGAACCAAGAGTCGCAGCCGCAACCGCAACAGCAAGAGGCTGGAGACCCGTGGCAGCGTGAGCGGCAAATCCCGCAAGCGGACGTGCCCGAGCAGCAATCGGCGCAGCCGGCGCAGCCAGCACAGAGCGAGGCACCGCACTCAAGGCCGGCCCAGGAGGAGCAGCGCGAGCCACTGGAGAAGCCCGTGCCGGCCCGTGCAGAGGAATCTGTCCAGGAAACCAAGCCGGAATCTGGGGCGGAGTCTGGCGCAGAGAAGGCGTCGGAAATGGCGCAGCCGCAGGCGGCGGAGGAGCCGGCGGGTGACTTCGCAGAGGCCGTGAGGGAGAAATGGGTGGCGTTGAGGGGGAGCGTCGGAAAGCGGAATAAGGTGGCCGAAATCATGCTGGCTGAAGCCCGCGTGCTTGGCTTCCGCGATGGCACCCTGACGCTGGGGCACACCACCGGCGCGCTGGCCGAGCGCATCAACGCGCCCGCCAATAACGCCGTCATCGTGGAGGTGCTCAAGGAGGAGTTCCAGCGCGATGTGGCCGTGACCTGTGTGGTGGGCACCGACCCGAAGACCGCCGGTTTCGATGCCCCGCGGCCGCCGCAGCGCAAGGAAGCGTGGACGCCGAATCAGCCGGCGCGCGAGCCTGCCGACGACCAGGAGGCGGAGAGTAAGCCGGAAAGCGTCCCCGGGTGGCGCTCACGCATCGCACGGGCGACGCAGGCTGCCAAGCAACGCGATGAATCGCAGTTTAGTAACGGCGTGCCGCTGCCGCCCGAGCCTGAGCCGGACTTTGCCGCTCCGCCCGAGGAGCCGCCGGCCTACACCCGCGACGACGAAGAGCGCGACATGATGGAGGCTGCACAGTCCACCGGCGAGATGGATCATCGCAGCGCTACCGAGGTAGCTATGGAACTGCTGGAGCGCGAGCTGGGCGCGCGGCGTGCCTAACCGGCAAGCACGGTACACTCGGGCAGTAGCGAAATTTACAGTTGATTTAGAAAGGAAACGACATGGCTGACCAAGACCCAATGCAGCAGGCAAATGACATGAACGACCTCATCGCGCAGGCCGCGCAGGTGCAGGCAGACCTGCAGAAGGCGCAGGAAGAAATCCTCGCCACCAACGTCGAGGGCCAGGCAGGCAACGGCCTGGTTAAGGTGACCATGACCGGCGGCGCCGAGCTCGTGGACCTGCAGATCGATAAGTCCGTCGTGGACCCAGAGGACGTCGACACCCTGCAGGACCTGGTCATGGGCGCGTTCAAGGAGGCCCACGCTGCGGCCGGCCGCCTGGCACAGGAGAAGATCGGCCCGCTGTCCCAGGGCATGGGAGGCCAGGGTGGCCCGTCTTTTGAGGATGTCTTCGGCGGCAACCAGTAGCCCGCACGATACGATAAAAGGCCGTTGCCCCGCGTTGGGGCCGCGGCCTTTTGCTGATTTTGGGAGTAATTGATGTTTGAAGGACCTCTGCAAGACCTCATCGACGAGTTTTCGCGCCTGCCGGGCATCGGCCCGAAGTCGGCGCAGCGCATCGCGTTTCACGTTTTGCACATGGAGCCCGAGGACATCGAGCGGCTGCAGAACGCGCTGGGCGCGGTGCGCGACGGCGTGACCTTCTGCCGCATCTGCTGCAATATTTCCCGCGAGGATGTCTGCCGCATCTGCATTAATTCGCAGCGCGACGCCTCGACCATATGCGTGGTGGAAGAGCCGAAGGATATCCAGGTCATCGAGCGCACCGGAGAGTATGAGGGCCGCTACCACGTCTTGGGTGGCGCGCTGGATCCGCTAGCGAATGTGGGCCCGCGCGATTTGAATATTTCCACGCTGCTGCAGCGCCTGGGCGGCGTGCTGCCGGACCGCGAGCTGGCGGATTCCACCCCTGAAGCCCCGCTTTACGACGCCACCCCCACCATCCACGAAGTCATCCTCGCCACCGACCCCAATACGGAGGGCGAGGCCACCGCCGCATACCTGGTGCGGTTGCTGCGCGACTTCCCTGATTTGAAGATCACCAGATTGGCCTCCGGCATGCCGCTCGGAGGCGATCTGGAGTTCGTGGACGAACTCACCTTGTCCCGCGCGCTTTCTGGCCGCCTGACCATTTAGCACGGGGAATCCGCAAGCGCGGGCTAGGGGACGGCGGCCGTGGGCCCGGTTCGCGCGCGGCCGGTGAATACCGGCGGGCCGTGCGCTCTGCTGGCCACCCCGCTCTCCGCGTTGCTGTGTATACCGCTGTGGCCGCTATGCATGCTGCTATGCGGGCTGCTAGGCGAAGCGTTGTGCCGGCTGGCGGGCGGAAGCCAGGCGAGTCGGCCGTTGACGCGGGCCATGCGGCCGCGGCCCGGCAGGCCGTTGATGGAGTTGTGATACGGGCACAGCAGCGTCATGTTTTCGGGGTGGGTGAGGCCGCCGCGGGAGTATTCGATGAGGTGGTGGGCTTGGCATTCGGAGGCGGGGCGTCGGCAAGCGGGCCAGGCGCAGCGGGCGCCTTCGGCCTCGAGCATGCGGCGCTGCTTCGCGGAGGCCTGCCGGGTGCGGTAGAGATTGACGGGGCCGCGCTCGGGGTGGATGAGCGTGAAAAGGCCGGCGCCGGCTAGGGTGCGGCGGATGAGTTCGGCGCCGGTGATGGTCGCGCCATTGGTCATGGCGAGGCGGATGTCATCGCCGTCGCCGGCCAGGATTTTCAGGTAATCCGGCAGCTCGATGATGACATTAGTGGTCACGGTCGCGGGCGCGGCGGCGCGGGAACCGGTGAGCCAGGCCAGCGGGTCGGATTTGGCGGCGGCCCAGATATCGGCCATCTGCGCGGCGGGGCCGGTGAAACTCAGGGTAGTTTTCTCGCCGTGCATGATGCGGCGGCCGCCGTCTTCGCGCTCGGGCGGCGGGTTGATTTCGCGCAGCAGCCGGGTCGCCGCGCGCGAGACCTGCGCGGTGGTGCCGGCGGTGGCGCACAGCTTCTCGCGGAATTGCCAGCGCTTGGTGGGGTCAGAAATGCCGCGCGAGCGGCGGGCGATGAGCGCGAGGGTCTCCAGGCTGTGTTGGTTGCGGCGCGCGGCGGCCAGGGCGCGGGATTGGTAGCGCGAGTGGCTGGTGGGCGAGAGGAAGGCCGCGGCGGTGCGGCGCACGGTGCGCGCTTGGTCCGCGGGCAGGGGCAGGCTGGAGGCGGCGTGGGCCTCTTCGAGAAGTTCCACGCCGCGCTTAGCGATGTCGCCCAGCTGCTCCAATAACGTCATGCCCCGCAGCCTATGGGCGGGGGCAAGCCGCTACAAGGGGAAGCGGCCGAGCCTGTGGATAACTCGGGGGTTTCGCGGCCGCCGGGCGAAGTTATCCACAGGTTTGAGCCTATCTTTGGGAGCGCGGGGGCTCGGAGGCGTTGAAACGTTCGACGCGCAGGCGGTCGACGGCCGGAATCTCAATCGGCTCGAGGTCCGCGAGGGCCACGCCCATGGCCTGGGCGAGGAGGAGATCCGCCAGCTGCGGGTTACGGGCCAGCGCTGGGCCGTGCATATAGGTGGCAATGACGCTTCCCTGGACGGCGCCTTCGTAGGTGCGCTGGGCGGAGCCGTCGCTGAGGTCGGCGGTGGCGGCCTGGTCGGCATTGCCATTGCCGCGGGTGAGCGTGCCGAGCGGCTGCGCGGACGGGCCGAGGATGGTGGCGCCTAGGTGGTTTTCAAAACCGGTCAGCGGCTCGGTGAGGTCAGCGGTGACACCGGCGCGGGTGGGCTCGGAGGCTACCTCGCCGATGGTGCGGTCCTGCATGCCGGCCGTGGTGGCGTCGAGCAGCCCGACGCCGTCGATAATGCGGCCGGAGGCGCGGAAGGATTCGCCTAGGACCTGCAGGCCGGCGCAAATGGCAAAGACGGGGCGGCCGGCGTTAGCGGCGCGGGTAAGGCCGCCATCGGAAATCAGGTGGTCCGCAGCCAGGATCTGCGCGGTATCTTCGCCGCCGCCGAGGGTGTAGATATCCAGCGTCTCGGGCACGGGCTCGCCCAAGCGGATGGGGTGAATCTCCGCCTCGAAGCCGCGCATGCGGGCGCGCTGGCGCAGGACGAGGGCGTTGCCGTCGTCGCCGTAGGTACCGAGGACGTCGGGAAGCACTAGGCCGATATTAAGCATTGGTGGCCTCCTTGGATAGCGCCTTCTTCAAATCGCGGAAGGCGGTGTAGTTGGCGAGGACCTCGATACGGCCCTCCGGGCAGGCGGCGAGTGCGTCCATCGGGTCCGGGATGAGCTCGTGGGAGATATCGGCGTAGACCAGGCGCACGGCCAGGTCGGTGCCGCGCTCGCCGGCGGCCTTGACGCTTAAGCCATTGAAGCCTTCGAATTTCACGTCCCAGAGCCAGGACATGTCGATGCCATCGGCCACCTGGCCATTGGTGGCGATGACCAAGCCATCGGCGCTGCGGTCCACCATGGACAGGGCTTCTTGCCAGCCGGCAGGGTTCTTGGCCAGCAGCAAGCGAATTTCGCGGCCCTTCCAGTGGATGGTGGAGTATCGGCCGGCGACATCGTCGATGCCCTCGGCGGCCGCAATGGCCCTATCGAGGTCCACGCCGAAGCCCTGCACGGCCGCGGCGATGGCCTGGGCGGCGTTGCCGCGGTTCGCGCGGCCGGGCAGCGCCAGGTTCAGCGGGCGCTTGGCGGTGGGGGTGATAATGCCCCGCTTATCGACGCCCCAGGTAGGCTGCGGCCGGCGGAATTCGCGGCCGTCGGCAAGCGGCTTAACGGCGTACCAGTCATCCTCGGTGCGCACGACGTGCCCGCCGGTGCGGGGGCAGGTGACGGAATCGCCGAGCCAGCCGGCGCCGGCCGAGACCCAGATGACATTCTTGGCGTCATAGGCCACGGAGGTCATGAGCACGTCGTCGCAATTGGCGATGACGAGCATGTCTGGGTGAGCCTCCACGGCGCCGCGCAGGGCGCGCTCAATCTTGTTGATTTCGCCCACGCGGTCCAGCTGGTCGCGGGTGAGGTTGAGCAGGACTAGGGCCTGCGGGTTGAGGTTATCGGCTACGTGGGGCACGTGGAGCTCGTCCACCTCGAGGACCAGGTGCGAGGCGTCTTTGCCGGCCATGAGCGCGGAGATGATGCCGGCGTCCATGTTGTCGCCGCCGTCGTTGGTGGCTACGGTGTGCTCGGCGCGGACCGCGGCGGCCAACATGCGGGTGGTGGTGGACTTGCCGTTGGTGCCGGTAACCAGCACGGCTGGGCGCCCACCACCCAGGTTGGTCATGATGGAAGGGTCAATGGCATTGGCGATTAGACCACCGATCATGCCGCCGGCGCCACGGCCGGTGGCGCGGGAAGCGGTGGTGGCCAGCTTCGCGGCGGTAGTGGCGGTGGTGGTGCGCAACTTCTTCAACGCACCCGGGACTCTAAAACTCATGTCCCCTAGGGTAGTCGGGCGGGCGGCCTAGTCGTTCTTTTTCCCCGCCGAGCCGCCAGAATTTCGTCGGCCCCTGCCGCGACCTCCGCGGCCGCCGCGGCGCCGGCGCCGCTTGTTGTTCTTCCCGCCGCCCTTTTTGTTGTTCTGCGGCGAGCGTTGGGCGCGCGGCGCAGGCTTAGCGGATTCGGGTTCGGGCTCGGCGTCTTCGATGCGCGTGAGGGCGTCAAGAAACGCGGCGTCCGACATAAGCGGAATGCCCTTGCGGTGGGCATGCATGGGCTTTCCCACCAGATCCGTGGTGACATTGCAGACAACCAGCGAGGACTCGCGGGTAAGCTTTTCCGAATAATTGAGCTCCTCGCGCATGAGCGCGGCGATGATGGTGTCCGGATCCTCGAGGATTTCCGGTGCGACCACGATTTCCATGCCGCGGCGCAGCTCCTTGCCCGGCTCGTACTTGCCGGGGTTGTGGTGCTGGACGGGGGCCTCGGCGGCGTCGACGCGCACGTGGGAGCGTTGCAGGCCGAAGCGATCGGCGCGCACGTCATCCGGCGCATAGCTGCGCACTGTGCCGCCTTCTTGCTGGCGGTAGAGCGCGATGAGCAGCTCGGTGTCCTCGCGGGAGGTTTCTGGCTCGGGCCGGCCGGCGCGCTCCACCGAGGCTTTCGGCGTGGCGTCCAGGCCGCTCTGCTTGGCGACGCCCCCCAACCGCACATCATTCGACCGCACCTGCTGCGCATAGGAGGTGGCCAAGGTATCGATGATGCGGACCGGTGTGGGCACGTGTCCGACTTTTTGGCGACGCCGGCGGCCCTTATTGCGGCCACGGTTGCGCGCCCGGTTTTGGCGCGCGGCGGCCATCATGGCGCGGCGGGCCTCGGCAACGATAAATCCCCAGGTATAGGGGAGATCGTGGACGATGAGCGTGCGGCCGTCGATAAGCTTGTCCAGCGATTTAAGGATCTTGCCAAAAGCTGGTGCCTGCTCAATATCGGTGGTGCTCAGCCCGTGGAGGTGGCGCGGTCCGGCGTCGATATCGGGTTTAAGGACGGCGTGGAAGAGCTGGCCGTGTTCGCCGGCGTCGTTGAAAGCAACGGCGTCGATAGTCACGATGCGCCCGGTGCTGGGGTGGATGCCGGTGGTCTGTAGGGTCAGCGCCACGTAGGGGTAGTCGGCCGCATCGGTGGATGATTCGGCCTGCTGCGGCTGCTGCGGCTTCTTGTTAGCTGCCTCCGGCGCGGCAGGTCGCTCGTGATGGGCTGGTGGGTGCGGCTTCGGCTTCGGTTTTGGCTTGGGTTTTGCGGCGTCTGGTTCGCCGGACGGTCGCACCGCGCGGCGCGGCCGGGCGCGTCGCTGTTCTGTGCCCGGTTTGGGCGCTGTGGACCTGGCCGCGTGGCGCGAAGCCACCGTCGCGGGCGACGGCGCTGGGGCCGACGCCGGCGTGTGCTGCGGGGAGGGGCCAGGTGTGTTGTTCATTAAACTCAGTGTAGTATCCCGCATTTCGTGCAGGGGGACAGGACGCGCCGCTTAATTTTCGACGACGATGACAATGACCTTCGGCGGAGTCGTTGGCTCCTCGGGCTCCTCAGGTCGCCCCGGTTCCTCCGGCTCTGCGGGCTCTGCCGGTTCTGCCGGTTTCTCCGGTTCTTCCGGCTCTTCCGGCTCGGACGGTACCAGCGGCATCTCCGGTCCATCCGGTGCGCTGCGGTACGGCATAGGCAGCGCCGGTTCGAGCTCTACAGGGATCTCTGGTTCGGGGGTGGGGTCGATTTCTGAGCCAGGGATCGTCGTCGTAGGAGCAGTAGTCTCCGGCTCTGGCGTCGGCTCGAGCTCGGAACCTGCGATAGTGGTGCTTGGCGCGGTGGTAACCGGCGCCGGCTTAGGCTCGGGCTCGGACTCCGAGGTCAGCAACGGAGACGTCGTCGTAGGTGCGGTCGACTCCGAGGGCTTTGAATCCGAGGACGCAGGCTCTGAAGATTCGGGCTCGGGCTGTGCCGAAGTGGACGTAGAGGACGCAGAGGTAGACGTAGACGAGTCTGCAGCCTGGGTCGGCTCAGACGTTGGCTCGCTCGTGGCAGAACTGGTGGCGGAGCTGGAAGGCTCTGCGGTCTGCTTTTCCGTCGAGGCTGCGGTGGTGGTTTCAGTCGTCGTTTTCTCGGAAGTTGTCTTTTCCGAGGTAGATGTGCTTGAGGTCGGCAGATCGGACGGCTTGGCAGGCGAGGATGCCGCAGAGGACGGCTCCGCAGATGTCGTGCTCTTCGTAGACTCCGTGGTCTGGGAAGGCTCTGCAGACTGGGAGGACGAGGAGGTTGCGGTCGGCGTCTTGGCCGCCGCTACCTGGGGTGCGGGTTCTGAGCTGGAGGATGGCGTCGCGGCAGGCGTGGTCTGAGACGGTGCTGGGGCTGGGGCCGGGGCCGAGGCGACGTCATTGGCTGCGGCCATGGCGGCAGAAGCCGCGGCGGAGGCGGCGCGGGAAATTGACTGGGAATCCTCGCCGTGGTGGCCGCCGCGGGGTTCGCTGTGGTGGCCACGTCGGTTGTCGGAGGCAGGGGCGTGGGTCTGGGCACGGTCAGCGTGACGAGAGTGCGTCGCGCTGGGCTTTTTCGTGCTCTGCGAAGGGTAGGTGTGGCGGTGCGGTGCTGGAGAGGAGGGGGCGTCGGCAAGCGGGGGCGGAGCCGAGGTACCGCTGGTGGGGCCGGCATCGTAGATGCGCGGCGTGGCGGGGTGCGCGGGGCGCTTGGGGCCATTGCCGTCGAAGTGGGAAGAATGGTTGCCTTCCGGAGCAGGAGCGGTGGAATGCGCGTTGGAGTCCGAAAGGGCTTCGTCGTCGCTCAGTAGGTTGGTGGCCACGGTGGCACCGCCACCAACGAGCACGGCGACGCCGGCTGCGGCCAGCAGGTTCGAGGTCACGGCACCGGAAGCGCCAGCAGCACCGGCTGCAGAGGTGACACTGAAACCGCTGGTTGCGGAAGCGCCGGCGGTGGTGGCACCGGCAGTAGTGCCGCCGGGAACAGCGGATGCGGCCTGTGCGCGGGCTGCGGTGGCTGCGGACATGACGGCGGCACCACCGGCGACAACGCCCAAAACTAGGCCGGCGTGGTGCTTATTGGCGGCGTTGTGCGCGTAGATGGTCAGCGCGGGGCGGTCATCGGCGTTGTAGTGGAAGTAGCCGTGGGCAATGGCGAGGCGGCCGGTCTTGGTGCAGTCGAGGACGGCGGGGGCAATCTCGCGGGCGGCGTCTCGCGGGAGGGAGCCTAAGAAGGTGCTATTGACATAGACATCAACGGTATTTCGACGCAGGAAACCGCGGGTGTGCAAAGAGACGAGATAGTGCTCGTCGGTTTGCGGAAAGCCGGTGACGTCCTTGGAAAATTCCGTCATCGTGGCGGTGGTCTCGCCGGGCAGCATGGTCCAGCGCTGCGCCGGCGGGTTATTGGCGGGGATGCACAGGTGCGGTGCCGGCAGGAGCAGGTTGAGCGTGGGCCATTCTTTGCCGGAGGCGTCCGTCATGCTCACATGGGCGGTGGTGTGCGGGCGTAGGCCGGCGCTGAGAATCCAGTCAAAGAGGGCGTAGGCCTGGGAGTCAGCGGCGCTGAGGCGGCCAAGGAGAGAATCGCCGATCCACACCGCGAAGCCTTCCTGGGCGGTGCGGGGACCGAGCTCCGCGGAGAAGTAACCGCCTTCCGCGGCGGTGGACTCGAGCAATTCGCTGAAAACTTCTGGCGGAACATCCCCGACGGGCAGATTATGGATCACGCCAAAACCGTGGTCGGGGACCACGTAGGTGGCGGAATCCAGCGAAGTCATTGGGGTCTTTCGATACGGGGGAATAGTAACACTGCATTTTAGGCGTTGACTTGGGCCATTTCCAATTTCCCCTGCCGGTGAATAAGGGGCGTTGTCCTGAGCAAAAGTTTCTACAGGATGAAAATAAGTACGGCGATAAGCGCTGCAATCATCAGTAGGGCAATGAGGGCAGGCCGCCACTGACGGCGCGGTGCGGAGTCATCGACGTTGACGGCGCGGAAGCTCGTGGTTTCGAAGGTTTCGGTGGCGGCGGGGGAGGTAGGGGTGGCGTCGGCAAGCGAGGCTTCCTTTGAATCCGGCAGCGGCGCTCCCGCATAGATGCTGAGCACCCGGCCAGTGCTGCGCGGCGCATGGTAGGCGTGGGCTAGGGTTATGCCCTGCTTGGCGACGTCCACCCCTTCCAACCGCCCCAGCCACCGCGGGCCCAGGTAGGCATCGGTGCCGGAACCGGTGGTGCTGGGGGAGAGCGTAACCAACACGTGCATGCGGGCCTGGGCGGGAATATCCAGATCTGCGGGGAGATCGGTGATATTGATGGGCGGGGCATAGCCCAGCATTGTCCACGGGCCCGCTGGCGGATTATTCGCCGGCAGGCAAAGGCCCGGCCGAGGCAGCAGCAGTGACAGTGAGCCATCGGGCTGCGGCGCGGCGGTGGCTGCAGGGGTGAGCCCGGCGCGAAATAGTAGATCTATTTCGGGATACTCGGCGCGGTCGGCACTGGTGATGTGCCCGATGAGGGAGTCGGTGCGCACCTCCAGGCCACCGTCCTGGCGGGGCGCCAAGGTGACGGTGAACTCCTGGTTTTCCTTCGTCTGCGCACCATAGATGGGCAGGGCCTGCACGGCGCCCAAGCCGCGGTGCGGAATGAGGTAGGTAGAAGAAGGCATACCCACCCTTCTACCACGCCGGGGCGCGGCGCTGGTGTGTAGTACCGGCGGCTGGGCTTAGGCCAAGGCGCGGTTGACGGCGGAGTTAATCGCGTTGATGGAAGCCCGCGTGGTGGAGCCGGCGATGCCTGCTCCCCAGACCTTGTTCTGGTTGACGTCGGCGGCGATATAGCAGGCGGCCTCGGCGTCGTCGCCGGCGGAGCGGGACTGCTGGGAGTATTCCATGACCTCGAAGTCGATGCCCAGGGATTCCAGCGCGTTGGCATACGCCGCGATGGGGCCGTTGCCGGTGCCGGAGACGGTGGAGTTTTCCCCTTTGAATGTCACGGTGGCGGTCACGGCAGCGTCCTCCTCGTCCGTTGGGGCATTGTCCATATGGAAGGACTCTAGGGCCAGCGGAGTCTCCCGGTCCAAGAACTCGGTGGCGAAGATGTCCCACATATTCTTGGAATTGATCTCGCCGCCCTCGGAGTCGGTGATTTCTTGCACCACGGTGGAAAATTCTGCTTGCATGGCGCGCGGCATATTGATGCCGTGGTCGGTCTTCATGATGTAGGCAACGCCACCCTTGCCGGACTGGGAGTTGACGCGGATGACCGCCTGGTAGTCGCGGCCCACGTCCTTTGGATCGATAGGCAGGTAGGGAACCTCCCAGATGGCTGCGCGCAGTTCTTCCCACGAGACCTCGGTATTGTTCGTGCCGGGGCGGATGGTGGTTGCCAGCGCATCCAAGCCCTTGTTGATGGCGTCTTGGTGGGAACCGGAAAAGGCGGTAAAGACCAACTCGCCGCCATAGGGGTGGCGCTCCGGCACGCGCAGCTGGTTGCAGTATTCAACGGTTTCGCGAATCTGCGGCAGATCAGAAAAATCGATCTGCGGGTCCACGCCCTGGGTGAGCATGTTCAGGCCCAAAGTGACGAGATCGACGTTGCCGGTGCGCTCGCCGTTGCCAAACAGGCAGCCTTCGATGCGGTCCGCGCCGGCCATAAAGCCCAGCTCGGCGGCGGCGATTCCCTCGCCGCGGTCATTATGCGGGTGCAGGGAGAGCACGATGTCCTCGCGGCGGGCTAGATTGCGGTGCATCCACTCGATGGAATCGGCGTAGACATTGGGCGAGATCATCTCCACGGTGGAGGGCAGGTTGATGATCATTGGGTTATCAGGGGAGGGATCCATGATCTCTACTACTTCATTGCAGACCTCGCGGGCGTAGTCTAGCTCGGTGCCGGTGAAGGATTCGGGGGAGTACTCCCAGCGCCACGTGGTGTCTGGGTAGTCCGCGGCGATGGATTTGATGAGTGCGGCGGCGTCGGTAGCCAGCTTCTTGATGGCGGGCTTGTCCTTGCGGAAGACCACACGGCGCTGCAGCTTCGAGGTGGAGTTATAGAAGTGCACGATGACGTTCTTGGCGCCCTCGCAGGCCTCAAAGGTGCGGCGGATGAGGCGTTCGCGCGCTTGGACTAGGACCTGGATGGTGACGTCATCGGGAATCTTATTGCCTTCGATGATTTCGCGGACGAAGTTGAAATCCGTTTGGGAGGCGGACGGGAAGCCGACCTCGATTTCCTTGTAGCCCATCTTGACCAGCAGGTCGAACATGCGGTGCTTGCGCTCTGGGCTTATGGGATCAATCAGCGCTTGGTTGCCATCGCGCAGATCCACCGCGCACCACTGTGGGGCGTGCGTGATTTTCTTGCTGGGCCACGTGCGGTCCGGCAGGTCGATGTCTTCCACCTCGACGGCGAAGGGCTGGTAGCGCTCGTGGGGCATGGCGGAGCCGCGCTGCTTATTCCATGCGGGCTGTCCTTCGCGGCGTGGGCCGTTCGGGGTGGTGATATCGCGAGGGGCGCTGATGAAAGAGTCAGTGGGGGACATGGTGGTGCGGTTTCCTTGTCTGTGGTGTCTATGGGGAGACGGCCAGCTGGGCTTGGGTAGCCGGACTCCGCGACGGGGCGCTGGCCAGTGATTAGGCCGAAATCCCGCCGCGGCAGATAAGGAGTAGGTCAGTCCGCTGTGTCATATCGGTCACACTACAGGCTCTCTCACTATGTGGCAAGAGATTTCATTCAATGAGACGCGACGGCGGTGCGGTACTATGCCTTTCGTGTCTACCGCCCGCAATGCCGTGTCCAACTCGTCGTCCTTACTGCGCTACTTGTGGGCGCCTGCTGCGCTCGTTGCGCTCATCGGAGCCGCAGTGCGCGTGGGCGTGCTCGCGGCGGTGGCCGCCGTGCAGGACGATAAGCTCTGGGGACTGCTTAATAAGTGGGACGCCAAGCACTACGTAGAAATCGCCCGCGGCGGTTACTTCGGTGCGGATATCTCAACGGATGGGCCGGTCCATGAGACGACCATGGCCTTCTTCCCGGGCTTTCCCTTCCTGGTGCGCGCGGTAAGCGGCATCCTGGGAACCGGTGAGGCCGGCACTGCCATCGCGCTCAACGTGCTCTTTAGCATTGCGCTGGCCGCCGGGGTGATGGCCCTGGCCGCGCAGATGGGCATGGGGAAGTGGGCCCAGGTGCTCAGCGCCGTAGTGGTAACCAGCGCGCCGATGTCCATCGTGTTTTCTATGCCGTATACCGAGGCGCTTTTCGGGGCACTGGCTATCTGGGCGGTGGTGGCGCTGGTGGGCGAGCGCTGGTGGGCCGCCGCGGCGTATATCTTTGTGGCCGGGCTCGTGCGCCTTACCGCGGTGGACCTTGTTGCGGTCTTTGGGCTTATGGTGCTGCTGCGGGCCCGAAAGGACTGGCGAGCCTGGGCCGCGGTGGCGTTTTCGGTCGTGCCGCTGGTGGGGTATTTGTGGTGGTCGAGCAGCCATTTGAAAGATGTCGGCGGTTACTTTGGTATCCAGAAGGAACATTGGAATTCCGGCTTTGATGGCGGCAAAGCCACGGTGGTGTGGCTGTGGGAGACGCTCACCGGGGCCACCAATGGCGGCTACCTGCTTAGCGCCGGCGTAATGATCGCTGCCCCGGTATGCCTGGTGCTGGCGTGGCGCCGCCTGCCGCTGGCGGCCTGGCTATTTTCCGCCGTCCTCATGGCCAATGTGCTGCTTTCTGATGGCATCATGCACTCGCGGCCCCGGCTGCTCCTGCCGGCGGTGATCGTGTTGTTGCCGTGGGTGAAAAAGGGGGCGTCGGCAAGCGTGGCGGTTATTGCCTGGGCCCTGTTTGGCGCGTGGTTTTCGGCCTATATGCTCGGCGTATTTGAGTGGGCCATCTAGCCGCGCTGGCTCACCGGGCTGCGGGAGAGCACGATGGTGGATAGCACCATGACGGTCAGGGCGATGAGCATAATTGCCCAACCGACGGCCGTATCGATGAGGAATTTCTCTCCCAGCACCATGTATCCCAAGCCGAAGGCCACGATGGGTTCAAAGATGGTCATGGCCGGCAGGGAATGGGCCAGGGGGCCGGCGTTGAAGGAATATTGCTGTACCACCGTGCCGGTGAGCGCGAGGCCGATGAGGCCGTAGAACTGCCAGCTGGCCAGCAGGGTGGTGAGGCCTTCGTGGGTGAAAATATCCACCACGGCCTTCGAGAGCAGGGCGACGAAGCCATAGATAACGCCGCAGGCCGTGCCCAATGCCAGGGGGCGCTGATCCGGTAGCTTTGCGGCCGCCGCGCCGAGGATTGCGAGGGTGGTCAACCCCACGAGGAGCGCCGGCCACCAATCGCTCCATTCTGGGCGGGGATTGCCGGCAACCGGTCGGCCGTAGATGACCATGATGCCCACCGCGATGGTCAGCGCAATGGACCAGAAAACTTCGTGGAAGGGCATCTTGCGGCCGGAGTACCACGCCGATAGCGGCAGGGTAAACATCAAGGACAGCACCAAGATGGGCTGGACGACCAGCAAGGTGCCGAAGCCGAGCGCGATAACCTGCAGGCCGTAGGCGCCAATCGCGGCCGCGGTGCCCACCCACCACAAGGGGTTAGACATGGCGGCGCGCATGACCGAATCATCGGCGTCAAGGGCGATGCGGTGGCGGATGACTGTGCCCCAAGCAACCGTCAGCGCGGATGCGAGCGCGAAAAAGATGGCGAGGAGGTTGCTTAACACCCGCTCAACGGTAGTAAAGATTCCTGTTATATGCATATTCTGCGCTGTATGGCGCGCGTTTTTCTCCATGGGGGGCGGCCGGCGCATGGCGCGCTTTACGCTCGGGCGTGTGAATAAAAAGCAAGCATTGTCTAGGAATTATGATGAGGACTAGACCCCTGCGGGGTAGCATGGGTATTTGACTAATGACCGACAGATATTTCTGGACGCGCGCGAACGCACACTCCGGAAATGCCTGGAAAGACGAAAGGCGGCATCCTCACCGTGGCCCTGATCGTGCAAAAATATGGCGGCTCATCCCTCGAATCCGCAGACCGCATTCGCGCCGTTGCGGAGCGCATCGTGGCCACCAAGAAGCAGGGCAACGACGTCGTTGTGGTGTGCTCCGCCATGGGCGATACCACCGATGAGTTGCTCGACCTTGCCGCCCAGGTCAACCCCGTGCCACCACGGCGCGAAATGGACATGCTGCTGACCGCGGGCGAGCGCATCTCCAATGCGCTGGTGGCCATGGCCGTGGAATCTCTGGGTGCCCATGCTCAGTCCTTTACCGGCTCCCAGGCCGGCGTGCTCACCACCGAGCGCCACGGCAATGCCCGCATCGTGGACGTTACCCCAGGCCGCCTGACTGAAGCGCTGGATGAGGGCAAGATCTGCATCGTCGCCGGATTCCAGGGAGTTAATAAGGAATCGCGCGATGTCACCACGCTGGGCCGCGGTGGTTCCGATACCACCGCGGTGGCGCTAGCCGCCGCGCTGAATGCGGACGTGTGTGAGATTTATTCCGATGTCGATGGCGTGTATACCGCAGACCCGCGCATCGTCCCGGACGCGCAGAAGCTAGACAAGCTCTCCTTTGAGGAGATGCTGGAGATGGCCGCGGTAGGTTCCAAGATTTTGGTTCTGCGCAGCGTGGAGTACGCCCGCGCGTTCAATGTACCCTTGCGAGTTCGCTCGTCTTATTCAAATGACCCCGGCACCCTAGTGACCGGATCGATGGAGGATATTCCTGTGGAAGAAGCAGTACTCACTGGTGTAGCAACCGATAAGTCCGAGGCAAAGGTCACCGTCCTTGGAATCCCGGACCGCCCAGGGGAGGCAGCGAAGGTTTTCCGTGTCATTGCCGATGCGGAGATCAATATCGACATGGTCTTGCAAAACGTCTCCTCCCTGGAGGATGGCACCACCGATATCACCTTCACCTGCCCGCGTGCCGACGGCCCGCGCGCCATGGAGCTGTTGACCAAGCTGAAGTCCGAGGGCGGCTGGGCCAATGTGCTTTACGACGACCAGGTGGGCAAGGTCTCCCTCGTCGGCGCCGGCATGAAGTCCCACCCGGGCGTGACCGCCGAGTTTACCGAGGCCCTGCGCGACGTCGATGTCAATATGGAGCTCATCTCCACCTCCGAAATCCGCATCTCCGTGCTCACCCGCGAGGCTGACCTGGATAAGGCAGCTCGTGCGCTGCACGATAAGTTCCAGCTTGGCGGCGAAGAAGAAGCCACGGTTTATGCTGGAACCGGACGTTAAATACCCAAAAGCAACTACAGAGGATTTTTAAGTCATGACCACTGTTGCAGTCGTAGGCGCTACCGGCCAGGTCGGCCGCGTTATGCGCTCCATCTTGGAAGAACGCAATTTCCCGGCGGATAAAGTGCGCTTTTTTGCCTCGTCTCGCTCCGCCGGCACCGAGCTGGAATTCCGCGGCGAGCAGATTATCGTAGAAGACCTCGCTGAGGTCACCGAGCAATCCGTTGCAGACGTTGATATTGCCTTGTTCTCCGCCGGTGGCTCCACCTCCAAGCAGTGGGCCCCGGTATTCGCCGCAGCCGGCGCGACCGTGGTGGATAATTCCTCGGCCTACCGCAAGGACCCAGAGGTTCCCCTCATCGTTTCCGAGGTCAACCCCGAGGCAGCCAAGAACACCCCGAAGGGCATCATCGCGAACCCGAACTGCACCACCATGGCTGCCATGCCGGTGCTGAAAGTCCTCCACGATGCCGCTGGCCTGAATAAGCTCCACGTGTCCTCTTACCAGGCGGTGTCCGGCTCCGGTCTGGCCGGCGTGCAGGCGCTGGCCGCGCAGGTCTATTCCGTTGGCGAGCACAATGTGGGATTGGTCCACGATGGCTCCGCGCTCAATGATGAAGACTTTGGCCCGTACGTGGCACCTATCGCCTATAACGCCCTGCCGATGGCCGGCAACCTCGTTGATGATGGCTCTCTGGAGACCGACGAGGAACAAAAGCTGCGCAACGAATCCCGCAAGATCCTGGACATTCCGGAGCTGAAGGTAGCGGGTACCTGCGTGCGCATCCCCGTCTTCACCGGCCACACCCTGACCATTCACGCCGAGTTCGATAAGCCCATCACCCCAGAGCAGGCCACCGAGCTCTTGGGTGGCGCTCCGGGCATTACGCTTGCCGACGTCCCCACTCCGCTCGCCGCCACCGGCATCGACGAGTCCTTGGTTGGCCGCATCCGCCAGGACCAGACGGTGGACGATAACAAGGGCCTCGTGCTCGTTGTTGCCGGTGATAACCTGCGCAAGGGTGCAGCGCTGAACACTATCCAGATCGCGGAGCTGCTCGTCTAAGCCCACACCGGTGCTCCGCCGCGCTTTTGCGCTACGGGCAGACGAGCTAGTCCCCAGAGACCGGCTTAGCAGTTCCGGTGCCGTTACCAGTACCCTTGGCGCTACCAGCTGCGGAATCCTTCTTGCCAAAGTCGAGGTCGCTATCCACGGAAGGGACCTCCGGCTTGGTGTGCTGCACGTAGGTCACGGACGGCTCCGGATCTTCGCGGTCATACTCAATATCATCATCATTTTCGAGCTCCTCGTGGATCTCTTCTGCGATATTGGTAACGAACTCGGTGGTTTCCATATTGGATGCTGCAGCCAGCTTGCGCAGCTCGCGCTCGTTCTTCTTGGTAAAGCGCTTGCGCGGATCCAGACGACGGGACACCAGCTCGTGTGCGCGCATGCGGCGGTCAGACTCGTCCGAGAGCTTGCTGCCGTTCTTGATGCGGTTAAAGACCATCACCACGATCATCAGCAGGCCCAGGTAGCCCAGGATCGGGTAGACGTTGCTGACCAAGGCCTGGAAGCCTACGAAGGACAAGATGAAGCCGATGATGCAGGCGCCGGCATAAACCGGGTAGAAGCGCTTGGGGTTATTGCGGGTCAAGCGCTTGCCCAGCGCGTAGAACATGCCGATGGCGGTATTAAAGACCATGCCGTAAATGACAAAGGTCATCAGCACGCCCAAGACTGGGTGGATGCTGGTAATCAGGCTCAGTACCGGCATATCCTGGCCGTTGACGGTTTCTGCTTCGAAGAAGAGGGCGAATACCAACAGTGCCAACAGGATGAGATAAAGCAGGCCACCGATGAGGCCACCGACGCCAACTGCACGGTTATCCAGGAAGTTACCGCCAATAACGATGGACATGGATACTGCCGTCATCACGTTCAGGCCGGTGTAGTTCAGTGCGGCTAGCCACCAATTAGGCAGCGAGGTATCAACATTGTTGACCGCCCAGTCATTCATGGCAGAGAAATCAACGTCTGCATTCAAGATGGTATAGCCGGTGGCAAGCACCACGAAGATGATGATGAATGGGGTGATGGTACCGATGACTGCGGTTACGCGGTCGACATCCATCAGGCCGACGAGCAGCACCAAAATCAGCATGGCGGTGGCGCCCACCCATACTGGGACGGACGGGAACTGCTGATTGATATTCGAACCACCGCCGGCGAACATGACGAAACCGATGGCGAACAAGGTCACCAGGGTGGACCAGTCCAAAATCTTGGCGGTAAATGGCGATGCGACCTTGTCGTAGACAGCGGTGTGCTCCTCGGCCTGGAAGTACGAGCCGAGCTGCAGGATGGAGATGCCGGTGATCATCATCAAACCAGCGGCCAGGGCGATGCCCCACAGGCCCCAGTTACCAAAGGCCACGAAGTACTGCATGGCCTCCTGGCCGGAGGCGAAGCCTGCGCCCACGACGACGCCGATAAACGCCATGGAAATTCCGATTGCGCGTTTTAACATGAAAGGGAGAAACTCTCTTACTCACACGCGCCGGGCCCGGCATTGGTATCGCGCGGGCCCGGATCGACGGTCGATTTATCACGTGTGTACACAACTAATAAACCACACATTGGACAGATATTTCGGGCAAGAATCGCCCTCATTGTGGCCTCGTTCACCCCACTCATTGCGCGTAAAGTGCAGCTAAGTGCCAATATCTGGGGCCCGCGGGATACAAGGTAACCAGAGCGTAACAATTTGAGAGTGAAATTAACTCCGCAATCGCAGGGGGCTATTTGGGGGTATTAACCTGTCCCCGCGATGAGATCCTTGCGGGCGCGCGCCACGCGGGAGCGAATGGTGCCCACGCGCACGCCGGCAATCTTGGCCGCCTCCTCATAGGTATAACCCAGTACCTGGGTGAGGATGAGGGCTTCGCGGCGGTCGGCCGGGAGGGCGTCGATAAGCGTACGCGCGTCGATCCACTCGCTCCACGCCGCGGATTCTTCCGGCGCCGCACCCATCGCGTCTTCGTACTCGGTGGCAGATTTCCGCGGCCGGGCCATATCGTGGCGAATATTGTCCACCCACACGCGCCGGGCCAAAGACAGCAACCACGTGCGGGCGGAGGACCGCGCCGCAAAGCGCGGCAGGGCGCTGATGACGCGCAGATAGGTCTCCTGGGTGAGATCGTCGGCCCCCTCGGGCCCGCCCAGGTGCGCCAGCAAGCGCCACACATCATCCTGGGTGGCCTTGATAAACTCCGTCAGGGCCGCGCGGTCGCCGCGACCGGCCCGAAGAGCGAGGTCGGTGACGCGGGCGTCGTCTGCTGCGGAGTGGTGAGTCACCTGAATGAATCTACCAGCACCCTTTACTCTCTTTGGCGAGCCCTGACAACCGTGCAAAGTTTTGCCACACTGGGAAGAACTGACCGCGAATTGCCAGGAGGCAAAAATGAGTGAATTTACCGCTGATGACATCCTGAACAAGGGCCAGCGCCCCGCTGGCAAGGGAAATACCACCCGCCCCTCGGGCCAGCCGGTGCCGTCCGAAAACACCTCGGTGACCGCGGGCCAGCAGGGACCGGTGGCGCTCAATGATATCCACCTCATTGAAAAGCTCGCGCACTTCAACCGCGAGCGCGTGCCCGAGCGCACGCCGCACGCTAAGGGCCACGGTGCCTTTGGTGAGCTGCACATCACGGAAGATGTCTCTGCCTACACCAAGGCCAAGGTCTTCCAGAAGGGCACCGTCACCCCGATGATGGGCCGCTTTTCCACCGTGGCCGGCGAGCAGGGCTCCCCGGATACCTGGCGCGATGTGCACGGCTTTGCCCTGCGCTTCTACACCGAGGAGGGCAACCTCGACATCGTGGGCAATAACACCCCGGTCTTCTTCATTCGCGATGGCATTAAGTTCCCAGACTTCATCCACTCCCAGAAGCGCCTAGGCACCAATGGCCTGCGCGATGCCGATATGCAGTGGGATTTCTGGACCCGCAACCCGGAATCCGCACACCAAGTCACCTATCTGATGGGTGACCGCGGCACCCCGAAGTCCACCCGCCACCAGAATGGCTACGGCTCCCACACCTTCCAGTGGGTCAATGAAGAAGGCGAGGCTTTCTGGGTCAAGTATCACTTCAAGTCCCGCCAGGGCGTGGAGAACTTCACCGATGAGGAGGCCACCACCACCGCCGGCCAGAACCCGGATTGCCACCGCGAGGATCTTTACAACGCCATCGAGGAGGGCAACTACCCGATCTGGGACGTTAAGGTGCAGATCATGCCGCTGGATGAGGCGGAGAATTACCGCTTTAACCCCTTCGACCTGACCAAGGTCTGGTCCAAGAAGGACTACCCGCTGCACGATGTGGGCTACTTTGTACTCAACCGCAACCCGCGCAACTTCTTTGCCCAGATTGAGCAGGTGGCGCTCGATCCTTCCAATATTGTGCCGGGCGTTGGCCTATCCCCAGACAAGATGCTGCAGGCCCGCGCCTTTGCTTACGCTGACCAGCAGCGTTACCGCATCGGCGCGAATTACAAGCAGCTGCCGGTTAACCAGCCGCAGAATGTGAACGAGGTCAATACCTACGAGCACGAGGGCAGCATGCAGTTCCTCTTCAATGCTCCGGAGGATCCGGTCTACTCGCCCAACCGCCACGACAAGGGTACGGGCGTGCTTGACGACGCCGCTGTAAACGACCGCTCCCAGCTCGAGACCACCACCGCGGCAGAGCTCTACATCAATCCGGAGTCCCACGGCAGCGACTTGGTGCGTGCACCGTATGTTCGCCACGCCGAGGACGATGACTTCGTGCAGGCGCGCGACCTGTACGAGAACGTCTATGACGATGCCGCCAAGGAGCGCCTGGTCACCAATATCACCAACGCGATGGCCGGCGTATCCGAGGAGACCGAGGAGCGCGTCTACGAATACTGGACCAACGTGCACCCAGCCCTAGGCCAGCGCGTGCGCGAGGTCTACGCCGAGAAGAAGTAATCTTTTCCCGGCAGCGCTTGTGCGCTAACGACGCCGCCCCCGTACCGAGTTGCTTTACTGCACGGTACGGGGGCGGTTTCTTGCTGTGTGGCTAGTCGCAGCGGCGCATCTTTTCCGTAACAAAGGCGGGAGCGCCCTCGGCGGCCCACTTATCCACGTCGTAGCACGGGGCGGCCATGCCGGAGGTTGCCTCGCCAATGGATTCAATGGCTACCCACTGGCCGCCCTCATAGCGCGCCCAGGCAGTCCAGTCCGTGCTGTCTTTGCCAAAGTGGGCCCACTGGCCATCGCAGTTATTGACTCGGATATTGGTCATGGTGGGAGCTGCGGGCTGTAGCGCTTCTGGGGAGCAGTCGCCGCGGCCGGTGTCGGCGGGTACGGCGGCCGGAGCTTCACTTACTTCGTCGGCGGATCCCGCGGTGTCCTCGGCGGGAGCTGCCTCCGCAGAAGTGGGCTCGGCCGCTGCGGTCTCGGTGACGGTGGCTGCGGCTTCCGAGGTAGCGGGCTCGCTCGTGGTTTCTTCGGACGAGGTCTCCTCGGCCGACGAGCTTGCGGCGGTGGCGTCGGAGAACTCCGGTTCTGCCGACGTATCGGCGTCGTTGGAGCAGGCAACAAGGCTGAAGCACAGCGGCGCGATGGCCGCAGCGGCGAGGTAGCGGGAAGGGGATAGGGAATAATTGTGGGACATGCCATATATCGTAGAGGAACTGCCAATGCGGGGGTGTTCGGCGCGCCTGCAACAGGGGAGTGACCTGCAAGGATAGGTTCATTACCATGACCTCACGCCTTGCCTCCCCAGACGCTGCGTCCCCCTCCCGGTGGCGCAGCGTCCTCTTGATCCTCCTGCTCGCCCTGCCGCTCATTATCGGCGCTGCGGTGGCGGGCCTTGCGCAGTGGGAACCCGCCCACACCTGGTCTAGCGCCGCGCAGCCATTTGGAGCGCCGCGGGAAAATTCCGCCTCGCCAGAGGTGAAGGAAGCCGCCGAGGCGGCCAGCCGCGCGCAGGCACAGGCGAGCATGCTTAAATCGGGCGCCACGCAGCTTGACGACGGCACAGGAGAGCTGAATAAGGGGGCGGATGAGCTCGGAGGGGGCGTCGACAAGCTGGCGACGGGCTCCCAAGAACTGGTGGCCGGCCTCAATCAGCTGCAGTCCGGAACTAATACGCTCGGTGGCGGTGCAACGGAGCTGGCCAATGGCGTTGGCGGTGCCGTGGACCAGGTGGTGGGCCTCGGTGCCGTCCAAGGGCAGATTCTGCAGGCCATCGATGGCACGATGCGCGACCTGGAAGGCAATAAGTCCAAGGAAGCGAAGGAAATTCGCTCGCAGCTGGGCGATCTCCGTGCACAGGTGAATAATTTCCGCCTGGATAATTCGGTGACTGATCAGCTCAAGAAGCTCAAGGACGGCTCGCGCGATCTATCCAATCAGTTGGCGGTCAATGGCTATGCCTATCACGATGGCGTGAACCAGGCCGTATCCGGTGCGCAGGAGCTCAACGAGGGAATTGCGGAGCTGAACAAGCGCGTTGGTGAGGCGCAGGAGGGCGTGGACAAGCTTGACGACGGCGCCGGCAAGCTCTCCACCATGGCAGCCCAAAACCAGACCAACGTGGGTGAAATTCAGCGTGCCCTGCCGCCGGCGCATACCGCGACCGACGGCCCGGCACATCTGCTCAGCCCCATCGTCGCGATGTTGGTCTCCGCTTTGGTCCTGCTCGCAGGCGCCGCGGCCGGTGTGGCCTGGCAAGTGGGATTCCGCCCATGGCTGACGGTCCTCGGCGGCACGCTGGCCGCGGTCGCCATCGGGGAAATCCTCCTCTTTGTGCTCGCCACCGGATTTACCCCTGTGGCTGCGGTGTGGGCCGGCGCGGCGCTCCTTCTGGGCGCGCTGTCCATGGCGGCCATCACCCGCGGCCTACTCGGGCTATGCGGTATTACTGCCGGCAGCATCCTCGCCGCGCTGTTTGGCATCGGCCAGACCGCGCTGGTGGGTTGGCTATGGAAATCCGCGGCAATTGCCGGTGTTTCTAAGGTTTGGCAGATTGTTTCTAATCTTTTGCCGCTGAATTGGACTACCGCGGCCGTCACGGCGGCGGGTAACGAAGGCGAACAGGCCGTGTTGTGGACCGGCGTTGCGGTATTGCTCGCCATCACTCTCATTGGGCTGAGTGCAAAGTGGTGGGCTCCATCCACAGGAAAATTCAAACCTACGGTTCATTAGGTCTGAAAAAGCACACCTAAGAATAAGAAACATTGGTGGAAACTGGGAATTTTGATTCGCGTTACCGTTTGCATTGTGCGAGTGCTACAGTTGGTCTTGCTCACAAAGCCTACTTAGGGGGTAGGCGAACGGTTTCTCCAATCCGTTGTGAGTGATAGGGAATAGGGACGACGCGGCGCTGTAGGGGCACCGCGTCGTTTCCCATATGTGGGGTGCCTAGCTGCAATTTTTGCGGAAAATTCCGTGCAATTTCATGAATGCTTTTGCGGCCTAAACGACAGAATGTGTTGTTTTGCGGCGTGTCGGGCTAAACGACATTTTGTGTTGGTGGGGTTTAGCGTATGTGGCCTTTGCGTATTCCCATAGAGTGGTTGTAGGCAGTGTCGATGGCACTGTCGTAGGTTGCTGGTCGGCCGTCTTCGTGGCCGCTGGTGGCTTGTTTTTCTTGGTTGGCTAGGGTTTGTGCTTTGGCGAGTGCGTCCTGGCCCCAGTTTTGCTGCCTGGCGATCTCTACAGGGTCGTCAGGCAGTTGCGTGTGGAGGTATAGCCACCAGTCGCAGGCGATGCGTTGTTGTTCGTCGTGCAGTCCTCGGTGGGCGTGCATGAGGTTCTTTATTTGTGAGTTCACCCCGCCTTCTAGCTTGTTGGTCGTGCGTTCCAATCGTT
>NZ_JAKRNF010000010.1:0-91794 GCF_022347225.1 Corynebacterium sp. ACRPQ | reverse complement strand
GGGGCATCGAGGATGATTTTTACTCATCCCCTCATCGTGAACCTAGGTGCCTAGCACACCGGCATGCCTTTGGCGGTATTTCATGGTCGAAGCTGGAATATCCCTTTGGATAAGTGAAATAATACTAATAACAGCACGCCAGACCAGCTAGCCGTACAACCTCACCAACACATCCTGTCGTTTAGGCCGGAGAGGGCGTCGGAAAGCGGTGCATGGCTCAAATTCGTGGTTATAGATCCTACGGGCTACTCCCCCCGCCACCTCATACAGCGCGCATGCCAAAAGGAATGGCCGCACACCCTATTGGAGCCGTGCGGCCGAATGCTGCGCTTCGGTTAGCTGTTTCCTAGGTAACTCATCGCAGCGGCGATAAGGGCTTCGGTACCAGTGCGCAGGGTGGGCTGGAGCAGCGGAGCGAAGTGCGGACTGTGGTTGGGGACATCCTTTTCTTCTTCGCGGCCGGAAAATACCCAGAAGCAGTAGGGAACGCCGAAAGCGCGGGCGATGGTGGAAAAATCCTCCGAGGCGGTGAGGGGCTCGGCATCAAGGACGCGGTCGGTGCCGAAGTAGGACACAAAGGCTTCCTTAAGGCGTTCCGTGGTGTCCTCATCGTTGCTGGTAAGCGGGTAGGAATCGTGATAAGTGAACTCGGCCGGCTGCGGACTGCCGGCAGCCTGACACTCGGCATTAACGATGCGCTCGATGGCGCCGGTGATTTTATCGCGTACCTGCTCGCTATAGGCTCGCACATTGATTTTCAGGTTGGCCTCGAAGGGGATGATATTGGCCTTCGAGCCGGCGTTGATGGCTCCCACGGTCAGCACGCCGAATTCGGATGGGTTGAGTTCACGGGAGATGACCGTCTGCAAGCGCATGACAATGGAGCTGGCCAGTACCACGGGGTCAACGCTGAGGTGCGGCATGGAGCCATGCGAGCCTTGGCCATAAACCTTGACGTCCATACTTACCGCGGTGGACATGAATGGGCCGGAGGCCAGCGCCACGGTGCCGGCGGGAAAGTTGCTGGCAAAGACGTGCTGGCCGAGTACTACGTCCGGCGTGGCGACCTTGTCCACAAGTCCGTCATCCACCATGGATTGGGCACCGGCGGCAATCTCCTCTCCCGGCTGGAAAATGAGCTGCAGGGTGCCGGACCACTGGTCAGTGGCCTGCGCCATGAGCGCGCCCATGCCCAGCAGGCTGGCCACGTGGGAATCGTGGCCGCAGGCGTGCATGACGGGGACCGTGTTTCCTTCCTGGTCAACGGCGCTATCGGTGGAGGCGTAATCTAGGCCGGTGTCTTCCTTAACCGGTAGGCCATCGAAATCCGCGCGCAGCATGACGGTTGGCCCAGCACCGTTCTCTAAGACACCGACCACGCCGCCGCCTACTTCAATTTGGCGGAAGCCGAGATCGGCAAGTTTGTCCTTGATGATGCCCAGCGTGCGCTCTTCCTGCATGGATAGCTCCGGGTGCTGGTGCAGATCCTTATACAGCGGCTCCTGCCACACCTTGACGGAGTCATAGTTGCTACAAACAGTATGGACAGACATTGCTCCCTCCTAGTGGGCTCGCGGTGGATTGTGGGGGCCAGTGTAGTGGGGTGGGAGGAAGGTGGGCGTCGACAAGCTGGGCATCTTTGTAATGCCGGACATAGTTGGGCGGTGGAGCGACCAGCGCCATAGGGGGTTGCGCTGCGACTTTATAGAATATTCGATGACGTGTCTACCTTTAACTCATCGGCTTCTTATTATTCATCAGAAGTTTGTTTTCTGTGTAGCTGGGTGTCACCTGCCCGCCCTAGATTGACCGAGTGACTTTTCAGGAAGACTCTCTCGGTGCCGGTGGCGCCGGCACTACAACCGCATCTCCCACACGCTCGGAAAGCCCCGGTGATTCCGCGGCGCTTGTCCGCAAGGCCAAGCGCAACCGACACAAGGAATGGCTGCTAGCAGCAGCACTGCTTGCTCCCAACCTGATCCTGCTGGCCGTATTTACCTACCGGCCCCTGCTGGACAATATCCGCCTCTCCTTTTTCAATTGGAATATCTCCAGCCCCACCTCCACCTTCGTGGGCTTGGATAACTATGTGGAGTGGTTTAGCCGCGATGACACGAAGACCATCGTGCTCAACACCCTGGTTTTTACCTTCTTCGCGGTGATTGGCTCCATGGTTATCGGCCTAGCGCTGGCCTTGCTGCTCAACCAGAACATTAAGGGCCGCAACTTTGCGCGCTCGGTGGTCTTTGCTCCCTATGCTATTTCCGGCGCAGCCATTGGCATTGCCTTCCAATTCGTCTTCGACCCCAATTTTGGTCTCATCCAGGAACTCTTGGGCTGGTTCGGCGTGGACTCCCCCAACTTCTACGCTGTACCGGGCTGGGCCATGTTCATGGTGACCTTTACCTTTGTGTGGAAGAACTTAGGCTATACCTTCGTCATCTACTTGGCGGCGCTGCAGGGCCTGGATAAGGAATTGGATGAGGCCGCCGCTATCGACGGCACCGGCCGCTGGCGCAAATTCTGGCGCGTGACCATGCCGCAGCTGCGCAATACCACGTTCTTCCTGTCCATTACGGTGCTGCTTAACTCCGTGCAGGTCTTCGACATCATCAACGTCATGACCCGCGGCGGCCCGCAGGGCAATGGCACGCAGACGCTGGTCTTCCAAATCTACAACGAGACCTTCGTCAATTTCCGCGCCGGCTACGGTGCGACTGCCGCCACCATCTTGTTCCTCATCCTGCTCATCATCACCCTGATCCAGGTCCGCATCATGGATAAGCGAGGTTAACCCAACATGGCTACTTCTACCCTTCACATGGTCACGGATGAATCCCCCGCTACCCGCCGCGCCAAGCTCATCGGCGGCTACCTGGGCATCCTGGCGGTTCTGCTGCTCATTGGCCTGCCGCTGTTTTGGATTCTGATGACCTCGTTTAAGGCCAAGGGCGATATTTATACCGACCCGGTCAATTGGCTCCCGCCAGTGTGGGAGACCGAGAACTACTCCGATGCCACCACACGTGTGCCGTTCTGGACCTACCTGCGCAACTCGGTGCTCATTACCGCGGTGCTGTCCATCATCAAGATTGTACTGGGAGTCATCTCCGCCTATGCGCTGGCCATCTTACGCTTCCCGGGCCGCCACTTGGTGTTCCTGCTGGTCATTTCCTCGCTCATGGTGCCCAGCGAAATCACCGTCATTTCCAACTACGCCTTGGTCAATTCCTTGGGCTGGCGCAATACCTTCGTGGGCATCATCGTGCCGCTAGCCGGCGTGGCCTTCGGTACCTTCTTGATGCGCAACCACTTTTTGTCCCTGCCCTATGAGCTGGTGGAAGCCGCCCGCATGGACGGCGCCGGCCCTATCCGCCTGCTCACCAAGGTGCTCCTGCCGGTCTCATGGCCCACGCTGACCGCATTTTCTGTCATCACCATGGTCAATGAATGGAATACCTACCTGTGGCCCTTCCTCATGGCGGATACGGAGGATGTCGCCCCGCTGCAGGTGGGTCTGACCATGCTGCAAAACAACGATGGTGTGACCAACTGGGGCCCGGTAATGGCCGCCACCATTCTCACCATCATCCCAATGGTCATCATCTTCCTAGCCTTGCAAAAGTACATGATTCAAGGCCTCACCACTGGCGCCGTGAAGGGTTAGAAGGCTTCTTCCCCACCCACGCTCGCCGTTTCCACTTGTTTTTGTTTCCCCCCCTTAACCACGCTTTTTAAGGAGAACTACATGCTACGCCGCAAATTCCTCGCCCTGGCCTCCACGGCCGCTTCTGCTACCGCACTCGCTGCTTGTGCCGGCACCTCGTCCACCAATTCACAGGGTGGCAACGACAAGGGCGGCGACGGTGAAGTCACTGAGCTGACTTGGTGGTCCAACCACCCCGGCACGTCCAAGGACATTGAGAAGGAGATCATCTCCCGCTTTGAAAAGGAGAACCCGGACATCAAGGTCAACCTCGTTGATGCCGGCAAGAACTACGAAGAAGCAGCACAGAAGTTCAACGCCGCGCTCACCGGCCAGGACCTGCCGGACATCGTGGTGCTGTCTGACGTCTGGTGGTACAACTTTGCCATCAATGGCCAGATTGCCAACGTGGACGACCTTGCCAAGGAAGCGGGCATCGACCTGTCTACCTACGTACAGCCGCTCTACGAGGACTACAAGTACGACGGCGGCCACTTTGCGATTCCTTTCGCTCGTTCCACGCCGTTGTTCTACTACAACAAGGACGCGTGGAAGAAGGCTGGACTGCCGGACCGTGGCCCCAAGTCCTGGGATGAGATGGATGAGTGGTCCAAGAAGTTGGCTGAGGCTGATTCCAAGATGAAGCCTTTTGGCTGGGGCGATGCCGTGGACTACCTGGGCTGGATCTTCCAGGGCCCGCTGTGGTCCAAGGGCGGCGCTTACTCCGATGAGTGGGACCTGAAATTCACCGATGACAAGACCATCAAGGCCGTCGAGTGGCTCAAGGACATCACCGATGAGAAAAACGGTTACTCCTACGTGGGCAATGACATGGCCATGGAGTTCGGCACCGGCCGCGCCGCCGCCACCGTCCTGTCCACCGGTGATCTGGCGGGTCTGACCGATACCGCCAAGTTCGAGCTCGGCACCGCCTTCTTGCCTAACCCGACTGGCGACGGCGCCTGCCCCACCGGTGGTGCCGGCCTGGCCATCCCGGCCGGCATCAGCAAGAACCGCCAGCTGGCTGCTATCAAGCTCATTGACTTCATCACCAATGAGGAAAATACCTGCTACTGGTCCCAAAACGTGGGCTACATGCCGGTGCGCTCCACCGCGGAGGACAACGAGGACCAGAAGAGGTTCATGAAGGACAACCCGAACTTCGAAACCGCTATCAAGCAGCTGCCTGAGACACGCCCGCAGGACAATGCCCGCGTCTTCCTGCCCGGCGCGGACCAGGAAATCGGCGGCGCCTTTGAAAAGATCGTCACCAACCGCGATGACGTGACCAAGGTCCTGACCGATCTGCAGAAGACCCTGCAGTCCATCTACGACAATCAGGTCAAGACCGTCATCAATAAGTAGGCTCTCGCAGCCCCTCCCCTTCCCCCACTAGTTTCTGAAAGGTAACCATGGCTACTGTCACCTTCGATGGCGCAAGCCGCATCTACTCTAAGGACGCGGAACGCCCCGCCGTTGACCGCCTTAACCTGGATATTGCCGATGGCGAATTCTTAGTTCTCGTCGGCCCATCCGGCTGCGGTAAGTCCACCAGCCTGCGCATGCTGGCAGGTCTCGAGCCCACCGACCGCGGCTCCATCCGCATCGGCGGCAAGGACGTCACCGGGGTCAGCCCATCGGACCGCGACGTGGCCATGGTCTTTCAGAACTATGCCCTCTACCCCAATATGTCCGTGGCGCAGAATATGTCCTTCGCGCTAGAAAACCGCAAGGTCCCCAAGGACGAGATTCAATCACGCGTGCACGAGGCGGCGAAGATCCTGCAGATGGAAGACCTGTTGGACCGCAAGCCAGCAAACCTCTCCGGCGGCCAGCGCCAGCGCGTGGCCATGGGCCGCGCCATCGTCCGCGAACCGGCCGTATTCTGCATGGACGAGCCGCTGTCCAACCTGGATGCCAAGTTGCGCGTTTCCACCCGCGCGCAGATCTCTAACCTGCAGCGCCGCCTTGGTACCACCACCGTATATGTCACCCACGACCAAACTGAGGCAATGACCATGGGTGACCGCGTCGCCGTTCTCAATGCCGGAGTCTTGCAGCAGGTGGATACCACCCGCACCATTTATGACCGCCCGCAGAACGTCTTCGTCGCCGGTTTCATTGGCTCCCCGGCGATGAATATCTACGACCTCACCCATAACTCCTCTGAGCTCACCATCGGCTCTACCCGCATCAATCTGGCCAACTACAACTTTGAGGGCGTGGAGACCGTTACCGTGGGCATCCGCCCGGAAGACTGGCAGCTAAGCGATACCGGCAACGGCGGGGCAAAGTTCACCGTCGCGCACGTCGAGGAGCTGGGCAACCAGACCTATGTCTATGGCGAGCTTAACGACGCCGCCGGCAACAGCTCCACCGACGGCGTCCTCAAATCCTCGACCCGGATGGGCGGCCAGACCGGCATCCTGGTTGATGCCCGCGGCCGCTATGCGGTGGGCGATACTTTCTACGTTTCCCCCGACCCGGACCGCGTGCATCTATTTAGCACCACTACTGGCGAACGCCTGAACTAGAAGTGGCAAATAGGCAGTTGACACCTTAGTTTCTTATTCTTCCCTTTGCGGACAATAAGAAACGGATATATGCTCGCGCGCATAAGACGCCCATGTAGTCCCGTTTACCACGGATATTGCTGGGAATATCGCACTCTGCGAACCTTAAAATCAACCGAAAGGTAACTCACTGCCTATGCCTTCTTTCAAGAAGCTTTCTGCCGCCACTCTGACCGCTTCCGCCATCCTTGGTACCGTCGCCGCACCGGCCGCAAGCGCCAAGAGCGACCCAGTTCGCTCCCTTATTGATCCAGGCACCTGCAAGACCATCACCAATCTGGCCAATGATGGCAAGCCGGTTCCGGATCCTTCCATCCTCCACGATGAGGACTCCGTAAAGCCCTACTTCCAGGACGGCGTACTGGAGTACAAGGTGGTCGGCGACTTCCCGTACCGCAAGCAGCTGGATGCCGCGGTTGCCGAGTGGAACAAGGCCCTCGGCGACAAGGCTTCCCTGAAGGAAGTTAAGCCTTCCGAGGCAGACGATGACACCGTCGCCATCATCTTCAAGCCCGACCCAAATGGCTATGTCCAGGGCGCTGCCTACCCGGATCACAATATGGTCTTCATCAAGATTCCTAATGCCCAGTACCCAGAGGCAGTCCAGGGCACCATCGCCCACGAGCTGGGCCACATGATGGGCGCAGGTCACTCTTGCGCCGGCGCGCTCATGGCCGGCGCCAACCAGAACCCCATCTCCTACCACGTGACCCCGCTGGATGCGGCGGCTGTCATCCAAGGCCAGTTCGACTAAACTGCCTGCACCTTCCCCTAGGTTCCTGTACCGATGCCTAGGGGATTTTTATATCCCCAGCCCCTTTGGGGGTGTCGGCTGGGTCGCATTTGGAGGAAGGGGGCGTCGGCAAGCGGGGCGGCTGCTAACGTTGCCGTTATTCAAAGGTTTGCATTAGAAAAGGAGCCCGCTTTATGGATACGTGGGAACCCACCCTGTCGACCGGCCCGCTGCTAGGCATTGCGGTGGCCGCCATCGCCGTGATTTTGGTGCTGGTCATCTATTTCAAGCTCCACGCTTTTCTCACCCTGCTGGTGGTCTCGGCGCTTACGGCGCTGGCCGCGGGCATTCCGCTCGAGGGCATTGTGCCCACCATGACCGAAAGCTTTAGCTCCACTCTGGGCTCGGTGGCGCTGCTGGTGGGCCTAGGCGCCATGATCGGCCGGCTCGTGGAGGCTTCCGGTGGTGCCAAATCGCTTGCCGACGCCATGGTTCACCGCTTCGGTGAGTCCAAAGCACCCCTTGCACTCGGCCTGGCATCACTGATCATGGGCTTTCCCATCTTCTTCGACGCCGGCCTGATTGTGATGCTGCCGGTTATCTTCGCCGTAGCGCGCCGCTTGGACGGTCCGGTCCTGGCCTTTGGCCTGCCGGCCGCCGGCGCGTTTTCTGTCATGCACGTCTACCTGCCACCGCACCCAGGTCCTGTGGCGGCGAGCGAGTTCTACGGCGCTGACCTCGGCCTCGTCCTCCTCGTCGGCCTGCTGCTTGCGCTGCCTACCTGGTATATTTCCGGCTACCGCTTCGGCCTTCTCTCCGGCAAGAAATTCCCGCTGAAGGTTACTGATGCCATCGCCGGCCCGGTGCTTTCTGAGGAAGAGCAACCCCTCAAGCCGGCCTCTGCCCCAACGGTGATTTCCCTCCTGCTCATCCCGATGGTGCTCATCTTCTTCAACACCGGCCTCAATGCCCTGGCGTCCTATGGCACCATCGATGCCGACGCCGCGTGGGTACGGTTCTTTGTCATGCTCGGCCAGACTCCGATCGCGCTACTTATTACGGTGCTCGTTGCGCTCGTGGTCCTGGGACCGCGCCGCGGCGTGGACAAGACCGCGCTGGAAAAGCTCGTCGATTCCTCGCTTGGCCCCATCTGTTCCGTCGTGCTCATCACCGGTGCCGGCGGCATGTTCGGTGGCGTTCTGCGTACCTCCGGCATTGGCGACGCCCTGGCTGATTCGCTTTCCGGTCTTGGCATCCCCGTCATCCTTGCCTGCTACCTCATCGCCGTGGCCTTGCGCCTGGCCCAAGGATCGGCGACCGTTGCGCTCACTACAGCCGCCGCTCTTATGGTCCCTGCCGTGGAAGCCGGCGGCTTCAACGAGCTACAGCTCGCGCTTATCGTGGTGGCCACCGCCGCCGGTTCTGTCTTCGGCTCCCACGTCAACGACTCCGGTTTCTGGCTCGTCGGCCGCCTGATGGGTATGGATACGGTCACCACACTGAAGACCTGGACGGTCAACCAAATTCTGATTTCCGTCATCGGCTTTGCCTTAGTCTTGGTGCTCTACGCAGTAGCAGCGCTCTTTTAGGCGCCTGCCTTTATCCAGGCAGCCGCTTCTTGGGCAATCCCTTCGACTGGCCGCGTCACCTCAAAGACGCGGCCAGTTTCGTCGTCTTCCAGCGGCTCCAAGGTATCGAACTGCGACTGCAAGAGCGACGCCGGCATAAAGTGCCCCGGCCGGTGCTGCATCCGCTCATGCAGCACATCAAAGTCACCGTGCACGTGAACGAACACCACGGCTGGGCAGTACTCGCGAATCAAATCCCGGTACTTGCGCTTCAGCGCACTGCAGCCCACCATCGCACCTTCTGGCCTATCCGCCAGCCACTGACCAATCTGCTTCAACCACGGCTCCCGGTCCGCATCAATGAGCGGTATTCCAGCAGCCATCTTGTCGATATTGGCCTGCGGGTGCATGTCATCGCCATCGCGGTACTCCAGACCTACCAACGGCGACAGCGCCTCCCCCACCGTTGTCTTGCCCGAGCCGGATACTCCCATCACTACGATGTGGCGGAAACTGTGCTGGTTCATGGTGGCTCCTTGGGTTGGGGTTCTTCCCCCTCGATTTTATCCTCCTGAAGTTCCCAATTGAGATACGCCCATCCCCTGTGGATCGTTCTCCTATTATTATGAGAACGCCCCCTGCTTTGAATTCTAAGGATGCTTTGATGAGTAACCGACAGCAATCTTTTTCCTGGAGAACCGTTCTTCCCGTCGTCTTAGAGACGATGCGGGGTATGTCCGTAGTCGCTTACCCTGAACTATTTGAAGACGTTCAAAAAATTGCTGAAGCGGACTTTCCAGGACAAGCTCACCGCCAGCTCAAAAGCCGATCAGTTGTGGAAGACCGGACGCGATGGGCAGTGTTCTATGCAAGGAGATTAGGCTTTGTCAGCTCCTCTACACCGGGGTCCTTTTCCTTGACCGCCGAGGGCGCCACTTGGCTTGCTTCCAACCCATACCCTTTAGGCAAAGATCAGATCCGAGAAATCGACGACCTTGTCTCTAAAGCGCATAAGCAACGAGAAGTCCATTCGGGCCCGCAAGAAGAGGTTCCTGAAGAATCAAGTGCGGATTTTTTCTGGGTACTTCGAGCGGGCCGTAATGGTGAACGCGAAAAGAAAGCTTTAGAGTCCAATCTAGGCATCCCAGGTATGGACTACGGCCCGGAGGTGAATAAGCAAACTACCTTAGACTCCATCAAGGCCTCGATGGTGCGAGAGCACCCAGATCTCAAAGCACAAACATCCACAAGCTACGCTTCTCAACTCAACCGGTTTAAGAACCAAATGCAGGTAGGCGACCTGGTTCTGATGCCGAGCAAGTTGCACAAAGGGCGAGTTTATTTTGGCTATGTCTCCGGCGATTACGAGTACCGCCCTCATGAGCCAAAAGAGATGCGGCACGTCCGACCGATCAACTGGTCAAGCGATTTCTTCAATCGCGATGACCTAGGAATAGACCTCCAACGATCTCTAACTTCACTGCTTACTATCTGCCAAGTTTCTCGGAACCATGCCTTTGACCGAGTAGAGTCCGTCATCCAAGGCATGGGAGATCCTGACTTTTCCTCTGAAACTCCATTGTCACCGTCGTTTGACTGGCCGGAATTTTTCGCAGAACTCGCCACCAAACTTCTTGCCTTCAAAAACAACCGCGCGGAGCTACTCGAAAAACTAAAAGAGACTGCTGAAATCTCAGGACGCCCGCTCCGGTTCAAGCACCTATGGAAATGGCACATAGATGATGAAGAAGTGCCCGCTACTGATATGGATCCTTTTACCATCCTCGGTGTTGCTAACCGGCAAATTTCGACATCTAATAAGGTGGCAATTTGCCAAGCCTTTAAAACCGTCTTCGGAATTGAAGCCCCAGCACCAACGGATTTTTCGGGACTGCCCCAACTCAACAACTTACGCTCGTGCTTTGCTACGAAGCCGTCAGATGTTATTAATCTAAGTTTTTGGGAGAATAGCTGGAGCCTTTTCGCTTCGGCCCTCGCGGTGAGCCAATCGGATACGCCCGAAAATCGAGCTCAGTTTATACACGATTTCGACGTGATGACCAAAGACCGCCAGATCACGGCATACACCATGGCATTGTTCTGGGCGCGTCCCCGCTATTTCCTCACTTTCGATTCAGTCATCACCAAGTATCTTGCCCAAGACTCCGCGCTTGGAATCAATATTCAGAAAAATGTTTCGACGGGTAAAGATTATTTGCTTACACTCGATGAAATCCGAGATTGGCTTACTACTGCCGAGATCGAACCGGCTAATTTTCCCCAATTGTCTTACGAAGCATGGGTTTTCAACCAAGAACCAACCGATGCTACTGCCCAAACCGTAGAGTCTTCGTCGGAAGAGGATGTCTATACCATTTCTGCAATTATCGAAGACGGATGCTTTATCCCGAAAGACGATCTCGAACTAATGCTGGAACGCCTGAAGGAAAAGAAAAACCTGATTCTTCAAGGCCCGCCGGGTACGGGAAAGACTTGGCTTGCACGTCGCTTGGCATATATCTTGTGCAAGTCAGACGCAGAAGATGTAGTCACCTCCGTCCAATTCCACCCTTCTACTTCTTATGAAGACTTCGTTCAGGGTTTCCGTCCCAGCAGTAGCGGGAAGCTTGAACTAAAAGATGGCCCATTCCTCCAAGCAGTGGAAAAAGCTAAGGAGGACTCCAATCCACACGTAGTGGTGATTGAAGAGATCAACCGCGGCAATCCAGCGCAGATTTTTGGTGAGATGCTTACCCTCTTGGAAGCTGACAAAAGAAACCCTGAAAATGCGCTTACCACGCTTTATAGCAAAGAAGGAGAAGCAGTTTTCCTTCCCGATAACTTTTACGTCATCGGCACGATGAACCAAGCAGACAGGTCCCTTGCCATGGTAGATATGGCTTTACGTCGTAGGTTCGCTTTCATTAATCTCGTACCGCAGTTGGGATCCACTTGGCGGAATTTTTGTGTTTCCAACCGTAATCGCAATGACGAGGCTCTCAGTGAAATCGCGCGAAGGATCGAAAAGGTCAATCAATTGATCCGAGACGATTTCAATCTCGGTGATGACTACCTAATCGGACACAGCTTTGTTACTCCACGCCGAAAGCTTGCAGACAGTTCCTTCGATGCAACTATGGAATGGTTTGACCAGGTAGTAGCCTCGGATCTCAAGCCGCTCATAGCAGAGTATTGGTTCGACAATCCTGCGAAGCGAGAGCAGGCCCTCGATGTCCTCAACGGATAGTTCCCCTCAACCGGAAGACATATACGTTCCTATTCGAAGTGTATGGATGCTCCAGCTATACGCCTCGCAGTCTTTTATTGATGGGCATATATCCAACGCCTCGGTGGAAGACGCGGGTGTTGAGCTTCCAGAGCTGATCGGAACGATGCTGTGTGACGCTGTAGAAAGGCGTTTTCGGAGAGAATTGAGCATTGGTTTCACCCTTACCGAACGAGATATAACTCGGGTGCGAGGCCGAATTGACATGTACGAAACCACTCGCCACCAACTCCTTGAAAAGGGACTCATTGCCTGTGAGTTCAATGAACTCACCATCAATAGCAAAGTTAACCAATTCCTTAAGTACGCCCTCGAATATGCAGCACAAATGCTCTTAGACGTAAGCAGTTGCGATGCTGCGCACCGGTGCAAGGTGCTTGCTCGAAGGCTTACTCAAATGGGGGTTTCCAAGCCGAAATCGACAGCCTTCCCTCGTGGAAGGCTGTCTCCTGCAGATAAGAAACCGGTTGCAGTAGCCAGACTGCTTTTGGAATTGGCCGTGCCCGCGCGTGGGGATGACGCCCATACTCGATTCAGCAGAAAGCAACTCACGCAACACGAGCTCCGAAAGCTTTTCGAAAAGGCTCTATTTGGTCTGTTTCAATACCACCTCAGCCCTATCGGTTGGAAAGTAAGCAGCGGAGAATGGTTGCACTGGAATGCTCAACAAACGCCCAGACAATTACCGAGTATGCAGACAGATATCATTCTGCGATCCCCAGAAGGTGAAATTACAGTTATTGATGCCAAGTTCACGAATATGTTTATTGAGAATCGCGTAGGAAACGAATCCTTGAAGAGCCCGCACCTTTATCAGCTTTACGCCTACTTACGTAGCCAAGAAGCGCTTGGCGGAGAGTGGAAAACCGCAAAGGGCATCATGCTCTACGCTTCTTCGGGTCGAAGCTTACAGGATGAGACGATTTCATTCCTCCTCGACGGACACCCCGTAGCTTTCGCTAGCATCAGTCTCGAAACCTCAATTCGTGAGTTTCGCCAGAAAGCGCTTCATCTTGTGGCCCCGAATCTCGAAGTCCTTTAGAAAGAATCTCACGAAAGTCCTTAATGACTCCCCAAGCTACGCAAGCAAAGAAGAGGTGAAACATAAGGGCGCAAAGCAGCCACGTTATGACCCCGAACTGGTGGTTCAGGAGCCATAACGTGGCTGAAAGTTGGGTCCCCTCGCGGTGGACGTACAGCTGAGGCGGGCGAGGCGAAGGTGGCCTAGGCGAGGTTTTTGAGGGCGTCGGTGACAAGGCGCCAGAAGCCGGCGTGGTCGAGGGTGGCGGCGACTTGGGTGTGGCAGGAGGCGTCGGCAGGCTCGCGCAAGTCGGTGACGGTCATGCCGGTGGTCAGTGCACCAACGAGCTCGACGTGGACGGGGGCCTTGCGGGTCTGGACGATGTCCGGATCGATGAGATAGGCAATGGTGCACGGGTCGTGGACCGGTGGGTTATCAAAGCCCTGGTTAGCCTGGTAGGCCTTGCGGAAGAATCCGAAAAGGCCCACGACGAACTCGGAGACGGGAGTATTTAGCGCATTGATTTCGGCTTCGACCTCTGGGGTGGCAAGCGCCTGGTGAGTGAGATCGAGACCCACCATGGTGACGGGCCAGGGCTCTTCAAAGACGATGTGGGCGGCCTCAGGATCGATCTTGATATTGAATTCGGCGACCGGGGACCAATTGCCCTCGTGATAGCCACCGCCCATGAGGACGACTTCCTTGACGCGTTCGACGATGCGCGGCTCCTTACGCGCGGCCATCGCGATATTGGTAAGCGGGCCGGTGGGCACCAGGGTGATGGTGCCGGGCTCATGGGACATGATGGTGTCAATGATGAAGTCGATAGCGTGGGCGTCGGCAAGCGCAGTGCTTGGCTCCGGAAGTTGGACGCCCTCGACGTCCATGCCGGTGGAGCCGTGGATGGCCTCGGCGACCTCGACGGGGCGCACGAGCGGGCGATCGCAGCCTGCGTACACCGGAACCTCCGGGTGGCCGGCGATTTCCTTGACCACCAGGGCATTGTGGGAGACCTTATCCAAGGTCTGATTGCCGCCAACGGTGGTAATGCCCAACAGGTCAATGGTGGGATTGCCCATAGCTAGAAGCAGGGCCACCGCGTCATCGTGGCCGGGGTCGCAGTCCAGAATGATTTTTCGCGTCATGCCACGAGCCTACTTTCGGGCGTTGACGGCCGCCACGGTGTCATCAATGGACTCGGGGCGAGGAATGAGGAAGGACAGGGCAAGGGCCGCAAGCAGAATAATGACGCCGGCGATCATGCCCGCGCGGTAGCCGTGCTCGAAGGAACCGGAAACTGCAAAGAGCACGGCGAAAGACAGGCCCGCGCCGAGGTTGAAGGCGCCGGCGTTCATGCCGGGCAGGTAGCCCTGGTTATCGGCCGGCGAAAGCACAATGCCCAGGCCGTTGAGCATGATATTGGCAATGCCGGCGTAGGTTACGCCCAAGAAAATGGAGACGAAGAGCAGGGTCCATGCGTTCGGGGCGCCGACCACGAAGATGGAAATAATCAGGCCGACGACGGTGCCAATGAGGCCGGTTTGCAGGACGTACTTATAGCCCAGCTTGGAGGCCATCCAACCGGCAATCGGGCCAAAGACCAGGCCGGCGAGAGCGTACGGGGTCAGGGTGACCCAGGAAATGGTGCTGGCGGAAATGCCGGCGCCGGCGTCTGGGTCTTGGCCGAGGTTCGGAATGAGGCCGTTCATTACGGCGAAGACGCCGGTCATGGTAAGCAGCGTGGTAGAAAGCAGTGCCCAGGTGCGGCGCTGCTTAAGGTAAGCCACCGGCACGAGCGGGTCGGCGACCTTCTTCTCCACATTCCAGAAGGCCCAGAAGCCGGCGGCACCGATAAGAAGAAGGATAATGACGAGGAACCAATTGGCCTCGGCAAGTTTGCCGGCCTCGTTGAATGCGGTGAGAACGCAACCCAGCGCCACGGCCAGGGGCAGCACACCCGCCCAGTCCATGCGCGGGGTTTCGGTGGCCGTGGATTCCTTGGTAAATACCTGCACTGCTACTACCGCGATGGCACAGAGTACTGCCATGGTCCAAAAGACCGAGCGGTAGCCAAAGTTGCCCGCCAGCCAGCCGCCGGCCAGGGCATCCACGCCCGCAATACCACCATTTACCGAGGTCACAATGCCCAGCAGCAGTGCGTATTGCTTCTCATTGAGCACCTGCTGGCGCAGCATGATGAGACATAGAGGGACGGTCGGCCCGGCCACGCCCTGGATGATGCGGCCGATGAGCAATACAGCGACGTTCGGTGCGACGGCCGAGGCCACGCAGCCCAGCGCAGCAACCGCCATCATGCCGACGAGGACCTTTCTGCGGCCGATGAGGTCGCCCCAGCGTGGAAGAAAGAGCGAGAACAATGCCGCGGCCGTAAAGAAGGCAGTCTGTGTTAGGCCGATCTGTGCGGTGGTGGCACTCAGCTCATCCTCCATCGTCGCCAAGGCGGGCGAGAGCATCGACGCATTGAGCTGGAAGGCAAACACCGCCGTAAGCAGTGCGAACATCAATGGGATATAGGAGCTGGGCTGGAGCTTTGGGGGCTCGGAGGTGGTGGAAGTCATGGCTTTAAACGTAGTTGATGAATCCGGCGCTCGATAGTGGAAAGCATGCCTCAACTTCCTTGGTGTTGCGCAGGACACCCCACTTAGCGCCACCAGCTATTTTCTCATTGTCTACTATCCATAGATTATGAAGATTCTCTCCTACATCGCCGCTGTCGCAACGGTGATACTTTCTTTAGCTTCCTGTTCCTCTCCGGAGTCACAGCCGGAAGAAACGACGACGCCTAGCACCTCAAGCACGGCCGATAGTTCTACTATCAGCTCTAGTTCCACAAGCTCTGCCCCGGAAACGACCTCTTCGGAGCCACAGCCGACATCGGAAACTGAGCCTTCGCTTGCCGACGCTCCCCTAACGAACACCGCCGAATCCACCGCAGAACCCACCCTTACCGAGTGCGTCTATGGCGGCGGTAGCTGGACCACCAATGGTTGGTACAGCGATGGAACTATCCGTTGGGCGCAAGAATGTCAGAACCTCCACGACGAGCAGATGTCAAAGTACCCCTACCGGTGCCCGCAAACGGATCACTACGTCTCCGATCCATCTCAGTGTTCCTCCCCGGCGGGCAGCGGGAACGGGGGTTCAGATTCGGATTTGCCCGCAGCGATGACACGAACCGGCGAGGTGGAAGAAGAGCACATGCGAGCACATAAATGGTGGGCGGATTGCGTGAACGCAAACTCCCCGGAGTACTGCCGAGAGAACGATCCATGGCAGCGAGGTGGTTACTGACGTTCTCTTACTATTGCCGCAGAATTAACCAGCGATTCACTGCGGCTATTTAGGCTGGAAAAGTTCCTTATAGGCCTTTTAACGGAGCTTTGTATGTCTGATTCAAATAGTCGTCCTTCTTTTAATCGTCGTAATTTCCTGCAGATTGCTGGTGTTTCGGCCGCGGCGGTGGCTGCTGGAATTAATGCACCGGCCAAGGCGGGTGCACAGTCGAGTCTGAGTTCATGGGGTTCTTCGCAAGGCGGTGAACTGCCGCAGGATTCGGAGCTTTTTGGCCTAGGTGTAGCGGCGGGCACGCCGCGGCACGATTCGATGATCTTGTGGACGCGCCTGGCCCCTGAACCGCTGGCCGAGGATGGCCATGGCGGCATGACCGGCGGCGATGTTCGCGTGGGTTGGGAAGTTGCGAAGGATGAGGGGTTTGGGGACGTCGTCAAGCAAGGCGAAGCACTAGCCCAACGCGAGCTGGCGCACTCGGTGCACCCGCAGGTGACTGGGCTGGAGCCTGCAACTGAGTATTTTTATCGCTTCCGCGTGGATGGCAAGGTGAGCCCAGTAGGTCGGTTTAAGACTCTGCCCGCGCCCGACGCAAAGGTGGATAATTTCACCTTCACCGTAGCTTCCTGCCAGGCGTGGTACCACGGCTATTTCACCCCATGGAAGCACATTGCGCAGGAACCGGACCTGGATATGACGATTTTCGTGGGCGACTACATCTACGAGTACGGCATTGTGGAAGGCGATAATCTCTGGCGCCAAGGCGCAAGCGTGCCTGATGTTTTCAAGGCCAAGGTGGAGACTCTGGAGCAGTACCGCCTGCGCTACTCGCTCTTTAAGTCCGATGAGAACCTGCAGGCCGCTCACGCGCGCGCCGCGATGGCGATTGTGTGGGATGACCACGAAGTAGAAAATAACTACGCCGGTAATTGGTCCGAGATTGGCACCAAAGCCGAGCACTTCCTTTACCAGCGCGCGGCTGCTTACCGTGCCTTTTACGAGAATCTGCCGGTTGCCCCGCCCGCGCTTCCCGAGGGCCCCAATAACCGCATCTATGATTCCTTCGACGTGGGCACGCTAATGCGTTTCAATCTGGTCGATACCCGCCAATACCGCGAAGCATCTGCAGAAGATGCCAGCATCTTGGGCGCGGAGCAGGAGCAGTGGCTCAACGATAAGCTCGCCACTTCCCCGGCACAGTGGAACGTGGTGGTCAATAGCGTGGTCGTCGTGCCGATCGCCGATAGCACCGATCAATGGGACGGCTTCCCCGCAGCGCGTCGCCGGCTTATCGAATCCCTTTCCAAGGTCAGTGACCCGATTGTCTTCACCGGCGATATTCATCAGCACTGCGCTGCCGAAATCCAATCTGAATCCGGCCAACCTGTAGGAGTGGAATTGGTTGCTACTTCCATTGCTTCCGATGGCGATGGCTTCGCCGGCTCCAAGAGCACCGAGTGGCTGGAAAAGCCATATGTGAAGGCCATGGATAAGCGCCGTGGCTATATCAAGGTGCGCGCTTCCCGCGAGCACCTTGATTCCGAATTCGTCGTCGTGCCCTGGATCGAGCGCGATGATACCGCCCCGCGTGAGACTGCTTTCTCCTTCCGCACCAATGCCGGCGAGCACACGCTGCGCTCCCTCTAAACCCCGAAAGGACAATTCATCATGGGACTTTTTAGCTCGCTTTCCTCTTCTTCCTCTCGCCGCGGTTCTTCCCGCAAGAACTCTTCTGACCAGAATTCCTCTACCCCAGCTCCTGGTGCGGTTGCTGCTCCGCCAGCCGCAACCGGTGTTCAGGCAGAACCGCAGCTCATGGAAAATTACGTCACCTGGGAGCCTGCCTCCTGGGACGTCGTTTTGGATCACTACCGCGTCATCGGCACCGATCCCAATGGTGTAGACGTGCTGCTGGGCAAGACCATCTTCCCCTTCTTCCGCCACTCCCGGCGAGATGTTGCCGGTGAAAAGTGGTCTTATTATGTCAAGGTGGTTGATGCCGCCGGTGCTGAGTCCTCTCCTTCTGGCAAGGCGACGTCTACCTCCCTGCCTTCGGTCACTGCTGGCACAGCGCTAGCCACGATTGGTTCCTTTGACCGAAAGGGCACGGAGTTTCAGTATTCCCCAAAGGACTACAAGAAGATCGTCACCGCGCATCCAGACCAGACAATCACTGTTGGACCGGATGCTACGCCCGCCGACGTCCCCTACCTTCTCCCCGGCCCCGGCGATAAGTGGGCGGGAAGCAAGGCCTACACGCTGAAGTGGACGGTGAAATTGGATAAGCCCACCGCGAAGGCGGCACTGGCGCTATGGCTCATTGACACTACCAAGCTCGGCGGCATTCTCGACGTCACTGTTAATGACTTTCATAAACAAGTAGAGCTCCCACAGGGCGCAACGAAGGGGTCGCGCCAAGGCGATGCCAGCGGGGACCCGACCCCGCTGCGCCCCGCAGCAATCGAGTTTGATCTCGCCGAAGATACCCTAAAGGAAGGAGAAAACCAGCTGGTTTTCACTCTCCGCCAAGGAGGCTGGCTTGCGTGGGATGCACTGGGGATTTTTGCTAAGTGACACCACGCAGGCGGTGTTTTGCCTAGACTTGGAAAATTGTTCACCAGTTTCTGATGTACGGTAGTAACATCTGCATACTCTATCTACCCCGCTAGCATCGCTAGTCTCCGATGCTGAAAGGACTTAGCTCCCCTTATGCCTACTGTCTCTGATCGCCTAAACCGTGCCCAGCAGAATCATAATGCGGTGATTACCATCATCCCGTTTGATGAACACGCGGTGGATCTTTCGCCGACCCTAAAGGGGCTGCCGGTGGCGTTCAAGGACATTGTGGATGTGGCGTACGTACCAACCACCTGTGGCTCCAAGGTCAAAGCTGTCTGCACACCTGTGAAAGACGCGCCGGTGGTACAGCGTCTCACGGCCCAGGGCGCGCTGCCGGTGGCGAAGGCGAATCTACAGGAATTTTCCTATGGCATTTTAGGCGATGCCTCCGCGTACGGACGCGTTATCAACCCGCGCGATCCCGAAGTATGCGGCGGTGGGTCTAGCTCCGGGTCCGCCGCTTTAGTGGCGTGCGGTGCGCTCGGCCTGACAGTTGGTTCCGATAGCGCTGGCTCGGTGCGCGTACCGGCCGCCTGCCAGGGCGTTTTGGGCTTTAAGCCCACCTTCGGGCTAATTCCGGTAGAAGGGGTCTTCCCCTTTGCCCCCAGCTTCGATTGCATTGGTTTCTTTGCCAGCTCCGTTGACCAAATTGAGCTGGCTTTTATCGCCACTACGGATGAGGAACCGGCCGCGGCACAGGACATTTCATCCATCGATGTCACCGCGCTTAAGGCCAAAGGCGAACGCTTTGCTGAACTCTTGGCGAAGCTGGAAACCTCGGACTTTGAACTCAGCGAGGGCGTAGATTTGGAAGAAACCATCGCCGCTACGGCCAAGCTCTATGAGCCGATGCGCCTGAAGGAAGTCTATGACGTCCACCGGCCATTGCTGGATCAGCGCGATAAGTACCAAGACGTTATCTTGCAGCGCGTTCTGGGTGGAGAAGATATCAGCCAAGAAAACTATGACGCGGCTGCACAGGGCGTAGAGAAGCTGCGCGAGGAAGCACTTGCTCTGCTTGGCGACGCCTCCATTATCCTCACCCCTACCCTCGATTCCGGTCCCCTCAAGTGGTCCGATATCACCCCAGACAATACCGCGGAATCGGCCGCGAGCCTGCGGCGTTGGACCGAGCCTTTCAATGTGCTCGGATGGCCAGCTATTACCGTGCCGCTGCGCGGCGAAGAGGAAGAAGGAGTGGGTGATGCGGTGCAGGTCGTCGGCAAGCCGGGCGAAGACCTGACCGTCCTGCGCGTTGCCCGCGCGCTGCAGGCCTTGCTCTAAGCCCCTGCTAGAAGGGTCTTTTCCTGCGTGCGCGGCCGCCAAAAGGCAGCCTCGACGGCGGTAAGTTCCTTGAAGTGCGCTGAGGTGAGCTCGTTCATCGCTTGGATATAGCCGGCGATTTCCTCGCGCGGCAGGCGCAAGCCCATGGTCAGGTGCGGGGTCCAGCGCGGCCCTCGCCCGTCTGGGTTGGCGGCACTGATTTTTCTCGCAGCAATTTCTAGCTCATCAGTGGTCTCAAGGAGCCAGGCCACGGTCTGCTTGCGCTTGGTGCCAAAAATGACGTTTCCTACCCGGCGAAAATCTGCGGGGATGACTGCCGGCAGCAGCTGGGCCGCCAAGTCCACCACCTCCGGCTGCATTTCCGGGGAGAAAGTGATCGTGATGTGCGGGCGTTGCTGCTGGATTGGAAAGCCGCGCTCAGCAAGACCGGCAAAAATGTCGCGCACCTGATCTTCCTGCTTTTTCGGCAGGTAGAGCAAGATATTATCCGGCGATGCTTTACTCACGAGCGAGCGTTCCCTTTCTATAGCGGAGTGCCTCCAGCGTACCGGCCATCGAGTAGGCAACCTCCTCTTGTGCCAACGCAAACGATTGCCGTTTAATGAGAACCATGAGCACTACAGAGTCATCGCCCCTCATCCTCGCCATCACGGCGTGTCCGACGGGCATCGCGCATACCTATATGGCGGCCGAGAACCTCGAGGCCGCAGCCCAAGAGCTGGGCTACCGCATCAAGATTGAAACTCATGGTTCCATCGGCGTCGAGGGAACCTTTAGCAAGCAAGACATCGACGAAGCCGACGCCATTGTCATTGGTGCCGATACGGTCATTTCCAAGGACCGCTTCCACGGCAAGCGTCTCGAGGCCACCGACGTGGACGAGGCCATCAAACACCCAAAGGAACTGCTGCGCAGATCCTTGAGCGCCACGCGCTGGGAGGGCTCTTCCGAGAAGACGGAGGAAGAGACGCCTCGGAAAAATAGCGTAGGCCAAACCTTGTACAAGGCACTGATGAACGGCGTCTCGCACATGATCCCGTTCGTGGTGACCGGTGGCCTGCTCATTGCGGTGGCACTGTCCATCGGCGGCACGCCCACGCCTGAGGGCATGGCAATTCCGGAAGATAGCTTCTGGAATACAGTCAATGAGCTCGGTGCTTTGGCGTTCTCTTTGATGGTTCCGGTGCTCTCTGGCTACATCGCGGTAGGCATCGCGGACCGACCAGGCCTCGCGCCTGGCCTTATTACCGGACTCATCGCCACCACCGGCTCGCTTTACGGTTCTGAGGCAGGTGCCGGATTCTTGGGCGGCATTGTCACCGGTATTTTGTCCGGCTATGTGGCTCTTGCCATTAAGAAGATTCCGGTGCACAAGTTCATCGCACCGATTTGGCCCATCATCGTTATCCCGATTTTCACCACGCTCATCGTGGGGCTCATTTTCATCTTGCTCATTGGTGCGCCGGTCTCGGCCGCGTTCGAGGCAATGACCAACTATCTCGCTGGAATGCAAGGCTCCTCCGTCATCGTGCTGGGCCTTATCCTGGGCGCCATGATCGCCTTCGATATGGGTGGCCCCTTCAATAAAACGGCCTTCCTCTTCGGCGGCGGTATGATCGCGGCCGGCAATGCGGCGCCGATGGGCATGGCGGCATGTGCGATTGCCGTACCTCCCCTCGCCGTGGGCGTAGCTACGCTCCTGCGCCGCCGCTGGTTTACCAAGGCCGAAAATGATGCGGGCATCGCCGCGTTGTTCATGGGATTCTTCGGCATCACCGAAGGCGCCATCCCGCTCGCGGCTGCACGCCCGCTACAGGTCATCCCCGCTAATGTTGCCGGTGGTGCCGTAGCCGGTGCGCTCGCCGGTCTTTTCGGTGCACAAGACCACGTCATGCACGGCGGCCCGATCGTCGCGGTGCTCGGCGCGGTAGATAACGTCGTTGGCTTCTTTATCGCCATGCTTGCCGGCATCGCTGTCTGTGCTGGTCTTATTCTCCTGCTGGTGGGATTGACGCAGCGCAAGGATAAGCCGCTTGTTGCTGTCGATACGATTAGCCTCGATAAAGATCTGGGTTCTTCTAGCGAAGAGGTCATTCGCTCCATGGTGAAGCTTACTTCCTCCCGCATGTCCGATATGGAGGCGGTAGCTGGGGCTGCCTTAAAGCGCGAGTCAACCCGTTCTACCGGGGTAGGCCACGGCGTGGCCATTCCACACGCACGCTCGGCCGGCGTGAAAGTGCCCACCCTTGCCTTTGCTCGCCTACCCGAAGGTATTACATGGGGAGAAGGCGAGGAACCGACTAACCTTGCCTTCCTTATCGCTGTGCCTGATGATGCCGGCAAGCAACACCTCAAGCTGCTCTCCAAGCTGGCACGAAGCATTATGAAGGAAGACTTCCGCAACCAGCTTTATGGCGCACAAACCCGCAAGGAAGCAGCCGAGATCATTTCCTCAGCTCTTTCTCCTGCCCCAGCTTCTCAAGGGACAGAAACGCCCGCGAAGGCATAATACTTCGTTCAATGTGGCGCTCGGCGATTCATCGCCGGGCGCTTTTCTTATTCCTTTCTAAACCCCATTCACCGAGCGCACAACGACGCCGAAAAACAACTGCCGGGCAACACCCATAGAAGCAAAGGACAGGTAGAGGTTAGGCAACCTAGTAAATCTCACGATCTTTATAGGTTCTACCAAGAAACGGACGAGTTTGCCTATGCCTGACTTAAAACTCCACCCTCATGACTCAAGTACCTACTGCTTCTCCGAGAATCTAAGACACTGACTAGAAACCACCCCCGTTGGGGAGGGGAAATTCGCAACCAACTGAGGGATTTCAGGAGCTTCCTAGCTCAATTCGAGAAATAACTAAGAAGTAATTAGTTATACGGAACATCAACTTCAAATATTTTAATAATTGCTGTTCAAGTCGATTTTATCCGCTGGAATTGATTAACTTTTAAACAAAGGGGAACGGATTTTTGCTGTTGATTCTCCCAGTTTCCCGCCTGATTCTCCGCCAGGTTACAGAAGAAAGGTTCCGCTCATGTTCACCCCTACTATTCGCTTCTCCACCAAAAAATTTGTAGCCCCTACCCTTGCGGCAGCCATCGCTGTGGGATTTTTCGTTGCACCTGCTGAAGCCTCCAGCTCCCTAAGTTCCTCGGGCAACTTTAATGGCGCGAACCTTCCGGTGCCGACGCTAAACCTTCCCGCCGCGCCGGCCACAGCAGCAAAGCCCGCCGATCCGGCTTCCAATCGCGTGCAGAGCATCATCAACCACACCAACGAATACCACCAGGCGCACGGCCTGCGCCCGGTTCGCGCTAATGCCGCACTCAATGGGCTGGCTCAAGATTGGGCCGACCAGCTGGTGCGCGCGGATAAGCTCAGCCACCGCCCACAGCACTGGAACCACTATCCTGCCAATATCCCAGCTGGTGGCGAGAATGTCCTGCAGGCGTGGAGCGACTATTCCGATGCCCTCCTGGTCAAGCTTTGGTACGAATCCCCGGGTCACCGCAAGATTATGCTGGACCCACGCGCCAAGACCATCGGAGTCGGCGTTGCCATTAACTCTGAAGGCAAGCTCTACGCTGTCCAAAACTACGGCCGCTAAAGATTTCACAAGCTAGAACCTTCGGACCCTTGGGCTCTAGCAGGCCATGCCGCCTCCTCCCGGACCTCGTACACGGGGCGGGGCGGTTTTCTCGTGCCTGGGTGGGGGTGCACACGCGGGTAAATAAAACGTAACCGCCTTCACAAATGGCAGTGGCGAGGGTTACACTAAAGGGCATTCGAATTGTTCAACAATCTTAAGGACGGTGTTGAATGTCCTCGCTCCATATCGATCTCAATGCGGATTTGGGAGAAACCACTGCGGGCAATCCGGTCGCAGATGACGCGGCAATGCTGGAAATGGTGTCCTCCGCAAACGTGGCCACCGGCTTCCATGCGGGCGACCCGCACTCGATTGCGGGCACGCTCAAGGCGGCAGCAGAAGCAGGCGTGACCGTAGGCGCACACGTAGGTTATAACGACGCCGCAGGTTTCGGCCGCCGTTTTATCGATTACAACCCGGACGAGCTTGCAGACGAGGTGACCTACCAAATTGGCGCGCTCGACGCTTTGGCCCGTGCCAATGGCACCACGGTTTCCTATGTGAAGCCGCACGGGGCGATGTATAACGCAATCGTGAAAGATGAGGCACAAGCAGAAGCCGTCATCAAGGGCATTAAGGCCTTTGGGGACTTGCCGGTGATGCTGCTGCCAGGGGGTGTAGCGGTGGACGTCGCCAAGCGCAGCGGGCTTACCGTCATCCGTGAGGCCTTTGCGGACCGCAACTACAACCCCGATGGCACGCTGGTCTCGCGCAAGGAGGCCAATGCGGTGCTGGGCAGCGCCGATGAGGTGGTGCAGCGAGTACTTGAGGTGGCGCAGACCGGCTCGATTACGGCCGTGGATGGCACGAAGCTCGAGGTGGATGCGCAATCCGTATGCACCCACGGCGATTCGCCCGGCGCGGTGAAGCTGCTGCGCGGCGTGGTTGAACGCCTGCGGGAAGAAGGCATCGAGATTCGGAGCTTTATCTAATGCACATTAATTTTGTGGGCACGCGCGCGTTGCTCATTGACCTGGATGGATTGAACCAGGTCATGGATTGGCACGCGGCGCTTTCTGCCAAGCCTTTGAAGAATCAGATGGACTGCATCGCGGCCGCCACCACCCTGCTGCTGACGTTTGAAGCGCCGGATTCGGCGCGCGATGCGGCCGAATTCTTACAGGACTTCTCCCCTGCCGCCGCGACGGCTGCGGAGGCCCGCACGGTTGAAATCGATGTGCTCTATGACGGCGAGGATGTGGACGAGGCCGCGGACCTGCTGGGTCTTTCGCGCGAAGCGCTCATTGACTGGCATACCTCTACCGAGTGGACCGCGGCATTCGGTGGCTTTGCCCCGGGCTTTACCTACTGTGCGCCGTCGGATCCCTCCCAGGCGCGAGCCGTGCCCCGCCGCTCCAGTCCCCGTACCGCGGTGCCGGCCGGCGCCGTTGGTATCGCGGGCGAGTTTTCCGCGGTGTACCCGCGCGTATCCCCGGGCGGCTGGCAGCTTTTAGGTACCACCAATACGCCGATGTGGGATTCGAATGCCAACCCGCCGGCGCTGGTGCAGCCGGGTGACCGCGTGCGCTATCGCAGCGTGGATAAGCTGCCGGAGCTTGTTGATCACTCTGCCCGCTCGAAGCGCGCCCCTGCCCGCTTGCCGCGCATGGAGGTTATCGATGCCGGCCTGCTTACCCTCTACCAGGACTTGGGCCGCCCAGGTGTGGGCGATCTCGGCGTGACCCCCTCCGGTGCTGCCGACCGCGCCGCGGCCGCGACCGCCAACGTGGCCGTGGGCAACCCGCGCGGGGCAACGGTGCTGGAAAATATCGGCGGCATTAAGCTCCACGCGCTCACCGATACCGTCATTTGCGTCACCGGCGCGACCGCGCGTGTGCGCCTCGGCGAGATGCCGGTTCACCTTGCTCGCCCAGTGCTGGTCACGGCCGGGCAAACCGTCACGGTGGACCCTGCAACGGTAGGCATGCGCAATTACGTGGCCATCCGCGGCGGCATCATCGCCGAATCCGAGCTCGGCTCCGCGGCCACCGACGTCCTTTCTGGCCTTGGCCCGGATCCGGTCACCACCGGCGATGTCATCGGTGTGCTGCCGCGCTCTACCGGCATGACCGACGCCCAACTGGCCAACCCACTGCGCGTGCGTGAAAGCTCCGATGGTAAAACCCGCGCCACCTTGCGCTGCGTACTTGGACCGCGCGATGACTGGTTTGGCGATGATGTCTCCTCCTTCCTGGATACCGAGTGGACCGTCACCTCGGATTCCAACCGCGTGGGTCTGCGCCTCGATGGCGAAGAACCAATTGAACGCGTTAAAGACGGCGAGCTCCCCTCCGAGGGCATGGTCGCCGGCTCCATCCAAATTCCGCCCAATGGCAAGCCCGTGGTCTTCCTCCGCGATCACGCCGTGACCGGTGGCTACCCCGTCATCGCCACCGTATTGGAAGAAGATATTGATATCGCCGCGCAGCTGCCACCCGGCGCGCGCGTGAACTTTGAACTCGTAGCACCCCAAGCCTTGAACACTGGAGAACAGAATGCAGATTAAGACCGTCCTCATTGCTAACCGCGGCGAGATTGCCGTGCGTATCGCCCGCGTCGCCCGCGACTTGGGCATTAAGTCCATCGCCATTTATTCCGAAGCAGACGCTGGTGCCTTGCATACCCAGGTAGCGGACGAATCCTATGCGCTGCCGGGCAATACCGCGGCCGATACCTACATGAACGTGCCCGCGCTGCTTGATATCGCGGTGCGCGCCGGCGCCGATGCCATCCACCCGGGCTACGGCTTCTTGTCCGAAAACGCCGACTTTGCCCGCACGGTTACCGAGGCCGGCATGATCTGGATTGGCCCTTCCCCGGAGTCCATCGAGTTGCTCGGTGACAAGATCGCTGCGCGCCGCGTGGCCGAGGAAGTTGGCGCGCCGCTGGCACCGGGTACCTCCGATCCCATCGATGACTGGCAGGAGGCCCGCGCCTTTGCCGAAGAGCACGGCCTGCCCATTGCCATCAAGGCCGCTTATGGCGGCGGCGGACGCGGCTTGAAGGTCGTGGACAATATGGAAGAGATTGAGGGCGCGTTCAACTCCGCCGGGCGCGAGGCCATGGAGGCTTTCGGCCGCGCGGAGTGCTACGTGGAGAAGTTCCTCACCCACCCGCGCCACGTCGAGGCCCAGGTGCTGGCCGATGCGCACGGCAATGTGCGCGTTCTCGGCACCCGCGATTGCTCCACCCAGCGCCGCTTCCAGAAGCTCATTGAGGAGGCTCCGGCGCCTGCGCTTTCCGACGCCCAACGCAACGGCATCATCGAAGGCGCGCGCTCCATTTGCTCCAAGGTGGGCTACACCGGTGCCGGCACCGTGGAATACATTGTCTCCGAGGACGGCACCATTTCCTTCCTCGAGGTCAATACCCGTGTGCAGGTCGAACACCCAGTTACCGAGGTAGTCACCGGCACCGATATCATCGCCGAGCAGTTCCGCATCGCGGCCGGCGAGCCGCTGTCCTTTGATGAGGATCCGCAGTCCCACGGCCATGCTTTTGAGTTCCGTATCAATGCCGAGGACATCCTCAATGGCTTTGCGCCGTGCCCTGGCACCATCGTCTCTTTCGAGCCGCCGACCGGCCCGGGTATCCGCGTAGATTCCGCGGTGCGCTCTGGCTCTATCATCCCGCCGTACTATGACTCCCTGATTGCCAAGCTGGTGGTGTGGGGCCCGACCCGCGAGATCGCCCTGGCCCGCGCCCGCTTTGCCCTGCGCGAGTTCACCGTCACCGGCGTGCGCACCGTACTGCCGTTCCACCGCGACATGATGGATGAGCCCGCACTCATCGGCACCGCCGCCCCAGCAGACGATGCCGCTGCCGCCGGTGCCTCCGAGATTGGCGTATTTACTGACTGGGTGGATCACAACTACCGCCCGTCTGCTGCCAACCAGGTGGAAAAGGTCGAGGCCATCTACACCCAGCGCCGCACTGTGGCCGTAGAAATCGACGGCAAGCTGGTCAACGTCGGCGTGCCCGTGGACTTCCTCGCCGCGCCGGGCGCCGCCTCGGCCGGTGGTTCTGCCTCCACCGCGCCGTCTTCGGCCGGAGCGCAGTCCACCGATGACAACGCGGTTACTTCCCCGTTCGAGGCCAACCTCGTGGCCTGGAACGTTGCGGACGGCGATACCGTGGCCGAGGGCGATGCCATCGCCACCGTCGAGGCCATGAAGATGGAATCGGCCATCAAGGCTCCGCGCGGCGGTACCATCAAGCTCCTGGCCGCAGAAGGTGACCGTCTGGATTCCTCCAAGGTCATCGCGACCATCGATTAGCGCTCTCGCCATCGCTATGCACCTCATCTTCAATGTGAGGTGCATAACTTTTTAGTACAGTTGTGGTCATGCTTTCCCAGTCTGTCGCCTCCGAGTTGCGCGAGGCCATCTCCGCCGGCGAATTCCAGCCGGGCGAGCAGCTCAGCGAGGTCAAGGCGGCCGAGCGCTTTCACTGCTCGCGCAATACCCTCCGCGAGTCTTTCACTAGGCTCGCCGCGGAGCGCATTGTCGAGCGCATCCCCAATCGCGGCGTCTTCCTCGCGACGCCGGATACTGACTATATCCGTGACCTCTTTGCCGCCCGCGCGGCCATCGAACCGGCGGCGGTGCGGTGGGGCGCTTTTGCCGACGCCCCCTCGCTCGTCACCCTCACTTCCTCCGCCTTCGACTACGCGGCACGCGGCGAGCACCAGGAAGTCTCCGCCATCAACCAGCGCTTCCACCGCACGCTGGTCGCCGCGCTGGGCTCGCCTACGCTCAATGAGCAGATGGATAACCTTCTCGCCCGCATGCGGCTCACTTTCCTGCTGGCCATCCCGCGCTACCCGCAGCTGCATGCGGACCACATTCAAGGAAATATCACCTTGGCCACGCTCATCGCGGATGGAAAACGCCGCGAAGCCGCCACGCTTGCGCATGACAGCCTCATGAATACCTGCGAGAAGATCCTCGCCGTGCTGGACGATTAAGGAATGAGGAAATCTTGATCCCGGGCGTTGGTCACGAGCATCTGGCCCGGCGCGTGCGTAATAGCTAAGCGCGGCTTAGATTCCATCACGATGGCCTGCGGGGTCACACCACAGGCCCAAAAGACCGGCAAGCAGCCCTCTGGCACTTCGCCCGGATCGCCAAAGTCGGGGCGGGATAGATCCTCAATGCCAATGGCCGCCGGGTCACCCACATGGACCGGGGCGCCGTGAACCGATGGGTAACGGGAGGTAATCCGCACGGCATCGGAGACCTGCGCGGCCGGAATCGGACGCATGGAGACCACCATGGGGCCGGAAAAGACACCGGCCGGGGTGGTGGGAATCGTGGTTTTAAACATCGGCACGTTGCACTGCTGAGCAATGTGCGCGACCTCAATGCCGTTATCCTGCAGCGCAGTCTCAAAGGTAAAAGAGCAACCAATAAGGAAGCTGACCATGTCTGGGGTGTAGTACGAGGTGGCGTCGGCAAGCGTGGCTGTGTGCTCGCCGTTTTCAAAGACACGGTAGGCCGGAATATCGGTGCGGATGTCCCCACCCGGCAGCAGCTCGGAGGTGTACTGACCGGCTTCCAGCACGCCCACAATCGGGCATGGCTTGGGATTGCGCTGGGCAAAGAGCAAGAAGTCAAAGGCGTATTCCTGCGGCACGGCCAGCAGGTTAGCCTGCATGAAACCGCGGGCATGCCCGGCGGTGGTGGCCATGTCATGGCTGCGCGCATACTCGCGCACCTGCTCTGGGGTCTGCATTATGCCCACAGCTCGGTGATGCCCGAGAAAGCCTTGAAGCCGATGAAGATGGTGAGTACCCATGCCAGGGCGCCGATAATCAGCAACCACTTAGGATACTTATAGCCCTGCAGGAGGTCGCGGCGGCGCCAGGCCACCCACATCACGAGGGCGAAACCGATGGGCAGGATCAGGCCATTGATGGCACCGGCGAAGATGAGCAACTTCTGTGGCGCGGAGTTGATGACTGCGAAGACTACCGTGCACACCGCAATGAAGATAATGGTGAGGATATTGCGGGTGCGCGTCGAGGTGTCCTGGGAGGTCACGAAGGATACCGAGGTATAGGCGGCACCGATAACCGAGGACAAACCGGCCGCGAAGAGGACCACGCCGAAGGCACGCAGGCCAAACTCGCCGGCGGCATTGTAGAAGGCATCGGCCGCGGTGTTGTCGTCCGAAAGCGCCACGCCGGTGGCCACCACACCGAGGACCGCCAAGAAGAGGAGCATGCGCATGATGCCAGTGACCACAATGCCGCTTACCGAGGTATAGGTAATGTTCTTGACGTTTTCCACGCCGGTGTGGCCGGAATCGATGAGGCGGTGCGCGCCGGCAAAGGTGATATAACCACCCACGGTGCCACCGATGATGGTGGTGATGACGAAGAAATCGATTTCGCCCGGCGCGACGGCATTCTTGAGCGCCTCGCCCACCGGTGGCTGGCTGACCACAGCAACGTAGAGCATCAGCAGGATCATGACCGCGCCCAAGACCGCGACGAGGCGGTCAAGCGCCATGCCTGCCTTCTTGGAGAGGAAGATAAAGATCGCGATGGCCGCGGCAATGACGCCGCCGATGCGCGAATCGATGCCCAGCATCGCGTTAATGCCTAGGCCAGAACCGGCAATATTGCCGATATTAAAAACCGCGCCACCGATGAACACGAATACGGCAAGCACCCAGCCCAGGCCAGGGAGCACGGTATTGCCCAAGGTATTGGCCCGCATACCGGTCACGCAGAGAACGCGCCACACATTGAGCTGGATAGCGATGTCCACGAGGATGGACAGCATAATCGCAAACGCGAAGGATGCCCCCATCTGCACGGTAAAGACCGAGGTCTGGGTCAAAAATCCCGGACCGATGGCGGAGGTGGCCATAAGGAACATGGCACCGGCCATGGCGCCGAGGCCTTTGGGCGGGGTCTTGTCCCCCGCCTGCGCCGGAGTGGCGTGTGATGTCTCAGCACTCACTAGATTCACCTTTCGTGATGCAGGTCGCATTAATTTGTGATGCGCATCATCTTAAAGGTTGCTATGCCTTTTGTTCAACAACTTTTATGCGTTGTGGGGTGGCTCGGGGGTGATCTAGGCTACTTTACTGCCGCGTTTTCCCAGGTGGTTAGCGATTATCCGGAAAGCCTCGTCCGGCGCTTTCATATCGCTGGGGCCAAAGCGCAGCACCACGTATCCGCGGTTTTCTAGCGCTCGCTGCCTCTTTATCTGCTGCTTGACCACGTGGGCGGGTGCCTCGCCATAGGTGCCGTCATACTTGGCATCGCCATCGACCTCGAGTACCAGCCAGCCATCGAGACAGAGATCTGCCCGATATTTCCCGAGCAGCGGTTTCTGCGGCTCAATTTTCACCTGCGGGAAACGCTCAATAATGAGGGCTCGCAGATAGGACTCATAGGGCGATTCCGATCCGCCATACGCGTGCTCGATAACCTTACGCATGGCTGCTTGTCCCTTCGTGCGCTGCATCTTTGCAAGCTCTTCGCGCAAGTCATATGTGGTGACGTCGTGTTGGCCGAGGGCAGAATCGGTAGCTACCAGGCCATCCGAGAAGCCGTGTAGCCGAGCGATTTCAAGGCAGGTGCGGGCAGGATTCGTGGCGCGCACACCCGCTATCGACACCATGGATTCTTGAAGGGACTTTACTCGGCGGTACCGGTAGCCTTTCGGGGTGAGCCTGCGTGGGGGCACGCTTCCCGAAGGCACCGCTAACTCCACCTCCTCCCCTGCCGTAGAAATTACCCACATTCCCCACAACCGCGCGGCCGATTTACCGATGAGAACGGCGCGGTGGGTGCTCCACCCGGCAGCGACTACTTTGGCGAATTGTTGTTTATGGCGCACCCATTGCCTCCAGGTGGCCGTGGGAACGGCGATCCAGGGCGCTATCTGGGTGAGCTCACCGCGCTGGAGGGCTAAATGGTGCGGACTTTCGGCTCCGGCGTAACGAAGGTTGATGAAGTGATCTGTAATCATGGTTTCATCCTCGCGGCTGGCGGGGCGGGGCGCGCTTCATGAGGCTCAGGAAGGTGAATTTCCGAGGACCTTGAGTGAGGGGCGGAACTTTAGGTCCAAGGTGATCGGGCCGATTTGAGGGCGTTGAGGCTGATTTGAGGGCGGGTTGTGCTCAGATCGGCTCGATCACATTCGACCTAAGGAGAAGTAGTTCACAGCGGCGGTGTGGGGGATAATTCAGCAGCGCGGTTAACCGTGCTTTACTAGAGATAATGGAACCCATCGAGCTCTCAGAACTAACCGGTACGCAATCGCGCACCTACGGCACCCGCAAGATCACCTCGGATATGGTCTCGGCACCAATCCATGTTGCGGTCGCGCTCTGGGACGAGCGTTGGGATTCCGCCCCCAACGGCACCATCGAAGGCTGGGTCATCGCGGTCAATACCAAGCAGACGCGTTTTGTGCGCCGCGGCCAAACGAAGAAGGGCGATATCGTCGATATCGCCGTGCGCGAGGTCAAACGCGCGCTCAAGGGACTCGACGGACGAGTGTGGATTGTCACTGGTCGCAGGCAGAATGCGTTGCGAGCGGCACTCACGGCTGACGGTTTCACGGTGACGGGAAGCTTTGCGGGAGAAAATAGGGCTTCGAAAAGCGCGAGCTCCGTGCGCAGAAAACAAGCCGGCCTGACCGCTCGCAAGGCGCGCAAGATGGGTGAGGCGCCGAAAAAGAAGCAAGCGGCACAGGTAGAGACGCCGAAAGCACACTGGTGGCCGAACTTCTCGCGCGCCTCCTCGTGGGCCGAGGGCGACGTGGTGCGCATAGCCACCGATGCTTCCTCGGATACCGTATTCAAGGGGTCGATGTGCTTCGTTGCTGGCAACGGCGACTACCGGTTACGGACTCGAGAAACCAAGGCGAGCACGGATGAGCTCGAACTCGAAGCACTGACGCTCGCGCTGAAATACCTGCTCAAGGTGGGCGCGCGCAAGGCGGTCATTGAGTCCGATTCCGTAGCCGCTTTGGAGGCGGTCGAGCAGATTGTGCATAAGCGCGGCTCTAAAGCATCACGGCCGGGGCGCACGTGGCGAGGGGTGTCTTCAGGTGCGCGGTCGCGATTCCAGCAAGCTTGGGGCGATATCCAAGGCCAATGCGAGGTCGACATTCGCCGTGTGCTCGGGCATGCGGGCGATCCGCTGAATCGGGCGGCCGACCAGATTGCGTACATGGGGTTGCGCGCGATTGCGCATCCGATGAAACAGTCTCGCGAGACGCTGCGCGAGGGGATTCAGAAAGCTCTCTCGGCGTTGTGAACCAAACGCTAAAGGCTTAGGGCTGATCTGATCAGGCCGAATTGAGGGAGTTAGGGCAGATCTGAGGCGGCCCAGCCTTCAGATCAGCCTGATCAGTATGGACCTAACGACGAGAGGCGCGCTGGGGGTCGCGACCGAGCCGAGCCCGGAGCCGGAGCTTAAGCCAAGCGGCGGGCGCCGTCTCCCGGGCGGGCCACCAAGAAGGTGGGCTCTGGGAAGCCGCGGGATGCTGCAGCGTCGTAAATGGCCTGGGCGGTGGACTCCACGGCGGAGCGCGGGATGAGCGCGATGACGGCGCCGCCGAAGCCGCCGCCAGTCATGCGGGCACCGAGTTCGCCGGCCGCGGTGAAAGCGGAGTCGAGTTCCGGAGTGGTGACTTCGTACAGGTCGCGCAGGGAAAGGTGGCTTTCGCGCATGAGGCGGCGGAACTCTGCCGGGTCGGAAGAGGTAAGCGCGGTGGCGGCGGCCAGGGTGCGGTCGGTTTCTTCCACCACGTGGCGCACGCGGCGGCGGTAGAGTTCCGCGTCGGCGGGGTTGACGGTGGCGGCGAATTCCTCCGCATCCGGGATTTCGCGGATGGAGCGGCCGGCGGCGGACTGGACGGCGTCGATGATGCCGCGGCGGGAGGCATATTGGCCGTCGGAAAGCGTGTGCGGTGCATTGGTGTCCGCGATGAGCAGCACCATGTCCTGGGCTTCGATATTGAACGGCACGCGCTCGACGGCGCCGGTGGAAAAGTCCAGGAATAGCGCCTTGCCGCGCTGACCGAAGAGGCTGGCATTCTGGTCCAAGCCGCCGGTAGAGGCGCCAACCACCTCGTTTTCGGCGCGGATGCACGCCTGGGCCAGCTGCGCGCGGGCGGCGTCATCGGGGGCGTTGCCGTGGCAGAGCTCGTAGGCGGCCACGGCCACGGAGCATTCGAGGGCGGCGGAGCTGGACAGGCCAGAGCCGACGGGGACATCAGAGACGATGGCAATATCGAGGCCGGTGCAAGTCAGAACGTCCGCGGTAGTGGCGGCCCAGACGGTGCCGGCAACGTAGCCGGACCAGTCGGAAGGGTGGCCGGGGCGGACTTCGGAGAGTGGGAGGCTGGCCTGGGCAACGCTGCCGTCGTATTCGGAGGCTATCCGGAGAAGGCCATCGGTGCGGGGCGCGACGGCGACGGCGGTGCTTTGTTCCAGCGCAAAGGGGATGGAGGCGCCGCCGGCGTAATCGATGTGCTCGCCGATGAGGTTGACGCGGCCGGGGGCGGCCCACACGCCGGCCGGCTCGGGCGTGTCCGGAAACGCAGCGGCGAAGAGGTCGCGGGCTGCGGCGGCAAGCTCCGCATCGCTGCGGGTGTCAATCCAGTTAAGCATCCCAGATCTCCTTAAAGCGGGCGGCGATGCGCTCCGGGGTGGTGTCATTTATCCACACGGCCTGCGAGGACTCGGAACCGGCGAGGTACTTCATGCGGCCGGGCGAGCGCATGAGCGAAAAGAGCTGCAGGTGCATGCGGATGCCGGGGCGCAGGTCCGGGTCCACCGGCGCCTGGGTCCAGCCGGCGATATACGGGGTCTTGTCCACGCCATCGAAGAAGCGGTCCACGGCGGAGTACAGCTTCTTGAGCAGGGGCGCGAGGTCGGCGCGTTGGGCGTCGGTAAGCGCAGCGAAATCGGGTACTTCCTCGTTGGGCAGGACCATGGCTTCCAGCGGCCATTTGGCGGCGGCGGGAACGAAGACGGTGAAGTGCTCGGTCTCGGCGATGATGCGGGTGCCGGCGGCGCGCTCGCGATCAAGGAGATCCTGGAAGAGGTCGCCGTCATAGGCGCGGGCGGAATCCACGATGGAACGCAGGCGCGGCGAGAGGAAGGGATAGGAGTAGATCTGGCCGTGCGGATGCTGGAGGGTCACGCCGATTTCCTCGCCGCGGTTTTCAAAGGGGAATACCTGCTGCACGCCGTCGATCTGGGATAGCGCGGCGGTGCGGTGCGCCCAGGCCTCGATGACGGTGCGAATGCGCGATTCCGGCAGGTCCTTGAAGGATAGGGCGGGGTCCTCGGTAAAGCACACCACCTCGCAGCGGGCGTGGGCCGGAAGGCGCGGCACCATGCCGAGCAGGTTGTCTTCCTCGGGATGCTCGATGTCTGCGGTGGTGGCAAAAGACGGGAAGCGGTTTTCAAAGACCACCACGTCATAGCTGGGGCTGGGGATCTCCGTGGGCAGCTGGCCTTCGCGCGTTGGCGCCAGCGGGTTCTCGTTGGCCGGTGGCAAGAAGGTGCGGTTCATGCGGTGGGCGGCAAAGGCCACCCAATCCCCCGTTAGGGGATCCCGGCGCATTTCGGAAGCGGGGGCGACGGTGGGGATGTCGCGGGCGTCGACAAGCACGCGGTCGGGGTGGGGCTGGTCGTCGAAGTAGAGGATCTCGCGGCCGTCGGCAAGCGTGGCAGAGGTAATCTCAACCATTAGTTTTCTCCTGGGATGGTGATGGGCTTCAGGCGTGCCCACAGCACAAAGGCGGCGGCCACGGCCAGCAAAGCAAGGCTTGCCCATAGGTTATCGCTGGCGTTCTTTGCCTGCCCGGTATCCGGGTTGATGCCTGGGTCAAGGAAGAAATAGCAGCCGAGCAAAATCAGGCCGTAGAGGCCGAGGAGTGCGGCGATGACATTGCGCAGGTCGAATGCACCCGCGCGCTTTTTCTCAGACATGTTGGGCTCCTTAGGCGAAGATGATGTTGAGGGCTACGGCCATCACCAGGCAAATGATGCCCAGCGGGACGGTCTGCTGGTACCACGGCAAGGACTTTTCGGTGTAGTCCTCAAAGTGGTCCTTGGGGGTCACGGAAGAGACGAAGCCAACCAGCTCGCTATCCGGCTTGGGCTGGGTGAACAGGGTGACCACGATGGATACCAGGATATCCACCACGAAGGCCACACCGGCCGCGACGAAAGCGGTGCCTTGGCCGGGCAGGTTGATCATGTCCGTGAAGGATGCGACGTACCAGAAAGCGATGGCGGAACCGGTACCGGCTACGAGTCCGGACCAACCGGCGTGCGGGGTCATGCGCTTCCAGAACATGCCCAGAATGAAGGTGGCAAACAGCGGCGCATTGAAGAAGCCAAACAGGGTCTGCAGGTAGTCCATGATATTGCCAAAGTTTTGCGCGAGCAGCGCGGTGAAAATGGCAATAGCGGTGGCGATAATCGTGGCGATGCGGCCGAACTTCAGGTAGTAGTCATCCTCGCGGTCCTTGACCACGTAGGTCTGCCAGATGTCATAGGAGATGACGGTATTAAAGGCCGAGATATTCGCGGCCATGCCGGCCATGAAGGAAGCGAGCAGGCCGGCGATCGCCACGCCCAGCAGGCCATTGGGCAAAAGGTCGCGCATGAGCAGCAGGATGGCGTCGTTGGGCTCCGCGCGCTCCTCCATCAAATCGGCCACGGATACGGAGGCGACCATGCCCGGAATGACCACGAGGAAGGGCACGAACATCTTGGGGAAGGCGCCGATAATCGGGGTCTTGCGGGCGGCCGAAATGGAATCGGAGGCCATGGCGCGCTGCACCTCGACGAAGTTGGTGGTCCAGTAACCGAAGGAAAGCACGAAGCCGAGGCCCAGCACGATGCCGATGACGGACCACACTGGGTTCTCAAAACCGGAGATGTCCGTGCCCGGCCACGTGTGGAAGTGCGAATCTTGGGCCACCGCATCCTTCAGCCCATTCCAACCACCAACGCGGTTCAAACCAATGATGGTCAGCGGAGCGAGGGCGGCGATGATGACGAAGAACTGGAGGACCTCGTTATAAATGGCAGCCGAAAGGCCACCCAGGGTGATATAGGACAGCACGATGAGGCCGGCGACGAGGAGCGATACCCACATCTGCCAGCCCAGCAGGGCCTCCACGATGGTGGCCAGCAAGTACAGGTTCACGCCGGCAATAAGCAGCTGGGCCACAGCGAAGGAAATCGCATTGACCAGGTGCGCGGCATTGCCAAAACGCTTGCGCATGAACTCCGGCACCGAGCGCACCTTGGAGCCGTAGTAGAACGGCATCATCACAATGCCCAAAAAGACCATTGCCGGGATGGCGCCGATCCAGAAGTAGTGCATGGTTTGGAAGCCATACTCCACGCCATTGGCGGACATACCGATGATTTCCACCGCGCCCAGGTTGGCCGAGACGAAAGCCAGTCCGGTCACCCAGGCGGGCAATCCGCGGCCGGAGAGGAAGAAGTCGATGGAGCTAGACACTCGGGCCTTGGCGGCCCAGCCGATGCCTAGCACGAAGAGGAAGTAGATGGCTACCAAAAAGTAGTCCACCCAGGAGGCATCGAGCCTCAATACGGATTCAGCAGTCTCCATGGCTGACCTTTCTAGTTATTGTTCTCTGCTGCAAGGCGCAGCGTGAATCTCTGCGGGTTCTGAGCGCTCAGGTGCACGAGGTCTTCCCCGCTGCGCAGCGCATTCGGCGGCGCGCTCATGGGCTCCACGGCCAATGCCTTGCCGGGGCCACCTGCCCGCGGGAAATCGGCCGGGGTAAACATCTGCACCCAGTTCAGGCCTTCGCCCATCTCCAGGCGCACCCCCTTTCCACCGGCCGAATACACGGCCGTCAGTGGGCCTTCGCCGTGGAAGCAATCGTCCCAGTCCACCTCGGCGATGGGCTGATTAACAATGCGCACCTGCTCCGTCTTTCCCGTAGGCAGGTTGCGGGCGCCGAGCAGGTAGCGCTTGCCGACGTCCACACTGAGCACCGCTTCCTCCGCCCCTGCCCCTTGTGGGCAGAGGTAGAGGTGCAGCCCATAGGCGAAGGGAACCTCGCCGGGTTCCGCGGTGCGGGCGGTGAGCTGGTGGTGCAATCCCTGCTCATCGAGGGCATAGGTGGCCTCGAGCTGAATCGCCCACGGCCAGCCCTGGCGCGGCTCAATATCAAAGGTGATGACCACCCGGTTGTCCGAGCGTTCCTTGACGTGCCACCAATCCACCGCGAATCCATGGATGGCGTTATTGCGCTCTGGCTCCGTGATGCCTAACTGGTGGACAGTCCCCTGCCATTCAAACCAGCCATCTTCGGTGCGATTCGGCCACGGCGCCAGCACCACGCCAGCCATCAGCGGCGGCTTGCCTTCGTAGCTTTCTACCAAGGGCGCACCGCGATAGGTCAGCGCCTTGAGTGCACCGCCGAATAGACCGATCTCGGCCGCATAATCGCCGTGGGCAAGTGCGACGCTGGGGTAGTCGGCGTCAGGGCCAGCCGCTCCTCCACTGGTCATAACAAAGACCTTTCTGGCTATAACTTTCGTTGGATTTAGCCTAGGAGTACGGCGAAGCGCCGGTCAATCGTTTGCATAACTGCTGGCTCAAACCCACGGTTTCAGCAGCTCACCGCCCTTGAGTTAACCTCCAGTTAACCTCTTTCGGGGCTGGAAGCGCACGTGGGAAACAGGCCGCCACACCGGGCAGGAACACTACCCCTGCATCCGCCGCCACACTATTCGCGCCGCGGAGTGTGGCGTGGCCAAGACTTCGCGCAGGTAGTTGCGCGGCATCAACCGCCACGGGGTGCGCGCGGAATGCAGGTGCACGGCAATGCCGAGGTGCCAGGCCCACAACGCGGTGCGCAGGATATGAAAATCATTGGTCACCACGTGTAATACGGCATCCGGGGCCAAGCGGTGGGCATTCTCTAGATTTTCATTAGTGCTCGTGGCTTCCAGTTCCACCACCACCCGCTCGGCCGGCACGCCACGTTCGATGAGGTATGTAGCCATAGGCCCCGCCTCACCACGGCCGGAGACAATGATGCGCTGACCGCTATAAAGCGCCAACGCCTTATCAAGGCGCGAGCGCAGCATGGCGCCGGGATAGCCATGGGTTACGCGGGAGCCCAAAACAAGGAGCGGGTCAGACATGGATACCAGCATAGACTTGCCGGCTCTTGACATGAAGATGGAAATAGCCGTACCTTTAACTCAAATGTGCAATCGATTGCACCCAGGAGGGCCGGACGTCGGCTCATACGCCTAACCAAGGAGGACAGCATGGCCGGAACCACTCTCAAGGACGTGGCCGCTGCTGCTGGAGTATCCATTTCCACCGCGTCCCGTTCGCTCTCGGGCAACCCAGCCATCTCGGAGTCCACGCGCCAACGCGTAAAGGACACGGCCATCAAGCTCAACTATAGGCCCAATGCCCAAGCCCGAGCATTGCGCAGTTCCCGATCTAACGCCATCGGCTTGGTCATCCCCAGCCTAGATAATGCCTACTTCGCCGCAATGGCCGCAGCCATCGAAGAAGCCGCCGATAAGCAGGGACTCGCCACGATGATTACCAGTTGTGGCGAGGATCCGCAGCGGCTAGTCAAGGCCCTCGATGCCCTGATGGAACGCCAGGTAGACGGCATTATCGCGGTACCTCTCGAAGGCGCCGAAGAAGCGCTGGAGCAGGCGCGCGCTTACCGTCCACTCGTGCTCATTGACCGCACCCTGGGCCAGATTCCAGCAGTGCTATCAGACCCCCACCCGGGCATGAAACAAGCCGTGGAACAGCTTAAAGAAAAAGGGCACACGCACATCGGCTACCTTTCCGGGCCGCAGGAAACCTCCACCGGCCGCCAGCGCCTCCAAGCATTCGAGGCCGCCACCCGCGGTATGCCTACCCATATCCACCACGGCAGCTACCGCCACCGCGAAGGTTATAAGGGTGCTATCGCACTCCTGCAGGAAGGCGTCACCGCGCTCATTGCCGGAGATTCCATGATGACGGCCGGCGCGCTGGAGGCCTGCCATAACGCGGGCAAGCGCATCGGAGAAGAAATCGCGCTCGTCGGCTTCGATGACTTCATCTACCTGCGCTTCCAACCCTCCCCTATCTCGGTGGTGGACCAGGACGTTGCCCGGATGGGCGAGACCGCCACGGCTAAGCTCATCGCGGCCATCAATGATAAGCACCAACCGGAAGGCGAGGTGCTAGAAACCCGCTACATCCCGCGCATGTCCACCGCCCACCAACTCGATGGGGCCACGCCATGAGTGACTGCGTTTTGCGCCTGGACAATGTCACCAAATCCTTCGGACCGGTGGAGGTCATTAAGGGTGTAGACCTCACCGTCCGCCGCGGCCAGGTGCAGGCCTTGCTGGGTGAAAATGGCGCGGGAAAATCCACCCTCATCAAAATGATTGCCGGCGTGCACGAACCAGATTCCGGCCGCATCCTGGTAGATGGCACAGAGGTGAAAATCCCAAATACCAAGGCCTCTGAGGCGCTGGGCATCGCCACCATTCACCAAGAGCTCAACCTTGTGCCCACTATGTCGGTGGCCGAGAACATCATGCTTGGGCGCACCCCACGCCGCTTTGGGTTGGTCAATCGCAAGCATCTCAAGGCACAAGCCCAAGCTGCACTGCATCTTATCGGTTTGGACGTGGACCTAGACATGCCGGTGGGCGAGCTGGGTGTGGCCAAGCAGCAGCTCGTAGAAATCGCCAAGGCGCTGTCCATGAACGCGCGCATTCTCATCTTGGATGAGCCCACTGCCGCGCTCACCGGCAAGGAGGTTGATGCACTCTTTGCCGTGCTCGAGGAACTCAAGGCCAAGGGCGTGGCCATGGTCTTTATCAGCCACCACCTGGAGGAGCTGGCGCGCATTGCAGAAACCATCAGCGTGCTGCGCGATGGCTCTTTCATCGCCGAGGTCCCAGCCAATACGGACGAAGACGAGCTGGTGCGCCTCATTGTCGGCCGCGAGATTGAAAACCAATACCCGCGCGAGGTTCCTCCCGAGCGCGGCGAGGCCCTGCTGGAAGTCTCCGAGCTGACTGCCGACGGCGCCTTTCACGACGTCACCTTCACCGTCCATGCCGGCGAAGTCGTCGGCCTTGCCGGGCTCGTGGGAGCCGGCCGCACCGAAATCATTCGCGCCATCGCGGGCGCTGACCCGTACGATTCCGGCACCATCCGCGTCGGCGGCACGCAGCTGCGCGGCGGCGATATTCGTGCCGCCATCCGCGCCGGCGTGGGCCATATCCCCGAAGACCGTAAGTCCCAAGCGCTAGTTCTCGATGCCTCCGTGGGCGATAACCTCGGATTCGCCACCCTCTACCCCACCGCTAAGGTGGGGCTGGCCGACCGCAGCGGTCAACGCCGCCGCGCCGGTGACGTAGCGGAAAAGCTGCGCATTCGCATGGCCGATCTCTCCCAGCCCATCCGGAACCTATCCGGCGGCAACCAACAAAAGGCGGTCTTTGGCCGCTGGGTACTGGCCGGTTCCAAAGTCCTCCTCCTCGATGAGCCCACCCGCGGCGTCGACGTCGGCGCCAAGGTGGAGATTTATAACATCATCAATGAGGTCACCGCTGCCGGCGGCGCTGTGCTCATGGCCTCCTCCGATCTGCCTGAGGTGCTCGGCATGTCCGACCGCATCCTCGTCATGTCCGGCGGCCAACTCGCCGGCCAGCTACCCAAGGACTCCACCCAAGACGAGGTCATGGCCTTTGCCGTATCCAATGTGACCTCTTCTACCTCTGCCTCTGCTGCCGCGCCCGCCGGCACTAACCCCAAGGATGAAGCATGACCAAGAATCGAGTAGTTAACTGGGCGATGAATAATGGCGCGCTCGTCGGCCTCATTGCCCTGTGCATCGCGCTGTTTATCGCTACGCCGTACTTCCTCACCGTGGCGAACCTGCTCAATATCGGCATCCAAGCCGCCACGGTGGCCATCTTGGCCTTCGGCATGACCTTTGTCATCGTCACCGCAGGCATCGACCTCTCAGTGGGCTCGGTCGCCGCGCTCGGCGCCGTGGTCTCTGCCTACATGTTCTCCACCGCGGGACTGCCTGGCTGGCTCACCCTGCTCCTCGGCCTGATCGTCGGCGCGCTGGCCGGCGCCATCTGCGGCATGGCCACCGCGTGGGGCAAGATCCCCTCCTTCATCGCGACGCTGGCCATGATGTCCATCGCCCGCGGCCTCACCCTGGTCATTTCCCAGGGCTCGCCGATTGAAACCGCCCCGTCCGTCAACGCCTTTGGCGGCGATATCGCCGGCTTCCCCGTGCCCATCATCATGATGGTTATCGCCGGGCTCATCTGTTGGTTCATCTTGGAGCGCACGGTGCTCGGCCGTTCCATGTACGCCATCGGCGGCAACCTGGAGGCCGCCCGCCTCTCGGGCCTGCCGGTCAAGCGCATCCAGATCGCCGTCTTCGCACTCTCCGGTTTCTTCGCCGCCTGGGCCGGCATGGTCATGGCCGGCCGCCTCGAATCCGCACAGCCGCAGGCCGGCACCGGCTATGAGCTCGATGCCATCGCGGCCGTCGTCATCGGCGGCGCCTCACTCTCCGGTGGCCAAGGCAGGGCCACCGGCACCCTGGTCGGCGCGATTCTCTTGGCCGTCATCCGCAATGGTTTGAACCTGCTCAACGTCTCCTCTTTCTGGCAGCAGATCGTGATCGGCCTGGTCATCGCGCTGGCCGTCGGCTTCGACGTCATCCGCAATAAGACGGCCAACTAAGGAGCACCCGCTATGAAAAAGCTCATCGCCACCCTCCTCGTACCGGCCCTCGCGTTAGGCCTTGCCTCCTGCAACCGCTCGGAAGAAGACCGCAACCGCATTACGCTAGCGCTCTCCACGCAAACCAACCCCTTCTTCGTCGAACTGCGCCACGGCGCACAGGATAAGGCCAAGGAACTCGGCGTTCCGCTAGACATCCAAGACGCTTCCGATGACCCCGCCCAACAGGTCAATCAGCTGGGCAATGCCACCTCCATGGGCGCCAAGGTCGTCGTGGTCAACCCCACCGATTCCGATGCCGTTGCCCCGGCCGTGCGCGGCATCAAAAATGACGGCGTGCCCGTCATCGGCGTGGACCGCGACGTCAACGGCGTAGAGCTGGATTCCATGGTGGCCTCCGATAACGTCGCCGGTGGCGCGCAGGCTGCGGATAAGCTCGCCGAATCCATTGGGGAAAAGGGCGATATCCTCATCCTCCAAGGCACCGCTGGCACTTCGGCCTCGCGGGAGCGCGGCAAGGGCTTTGAAGAGCAGATTGCGAAGTATGGGGACATTCGGGTCGTCGGCAAGCAATCGGCGAATTTCGACCGCACGGAAGGACTCAACGTCGCCACCAACTTGCTGCAGGCCAACCCGGATATCAAGGCCATCTTTGCAGAGAACGATGAAATGGCGCTCGGCGCGGTCGAAGCTTTGGGCTCGCGCGCCGGATCTGAGGTCAAGGTGGTGGCATTTGATGGCACCTTCGATGGCCTCAAAGCGGTCAAAGATGGCAAGCTGGAAGCTACCATCGCCCAGCAGCCCGCAGAGCTCGGTGCCCGCGCCATCGAACAAGCCGCAGCGCTCCTGCACGGTGGCGCGGCGGAGAAGAACGTCCCCGTCGAGGTCATCACCGTCACCCGCGACAATGTGGAGGATTTCCAATGAGCAAGCTAACCGTCGTCGGTTCCATCAATGCCGATCTCATCGTGCACGCCGAGCGCCACCCACAGCCCGGCGAGACCCTGCTGGGCTCTGGCGGCGACATCTTGGCCGGGGGCAAGGGCGCTAACCAGGCCGTCGCGGCCGCACAGCTGGGCGCCACCGTGGCCTTCGTGGGCGCGGTCGGCTCCGATCCCTATGCCGAGCCCGCCATGCGCTACATGCGCACCTCCGGCATCGATCTGAGCGCCGTGGAGCAGGCCGATACCAACACCGGCCTGGCCGTCATTACCGTCTCGGCCGATGGCGAGAACACCATCGTCATCTCCCCCGGTGCCAATGCGGTTGTCGACGCCCCCTTTGTCACCTCCCGCGCCTCCACCATCGCCGATGCCGACGTGGTCCTCCTCCAGGGTGAAATCCCTGCCTCCGGTTTCCAGGCCGCGGTCGAGGCGGCCCAGGGCCGAGTGGTGGTCAACCTCGCGCCCGTGGTCGAGGTCGACCGCGACTCGCTCCTGCAAGCCGATCCTTTGCTGGCCAATGAACACGAAGCAGGGCTCATCCTGGACCAGCTCGGACTACCTGCAGAGGGCGCCCCGCGCGAGCTCGCCCACCGCTTGGTAGAGGCCGGTTTCCGCTCCGTCGTTCTCACCCTTGGCGCCCACGGCGCCTACGTGGCTACCCCGGAAGGCGGCACGGATATCCCCACCCCGCGCGTGACCGCCGTGGATACCACCGGCGCCGGCGATGCCTTCGCGGGTGCCTTCTGCGCCCAGCTGCTCACCGGTGCCTCGCTTGTCGATGCCGCCACCTTCGCCGCCCGCGTCGGCGCCTTCGCCGCCACCGGCAACGGCGCACAGCCTTCCTACCCCACCACCGAATCCGCCCTGCCGGAGGTCACCGATGCGTAAATCCGGCCTGCTCAATCCCGCGCTCACCAGCGCTGTCGCGCGCTTGGGCCACACCGATACCTTCGTTATCGCCGATTGCGGCCTGCCCATCCCCCGCGAAGTGCCTGTCATCGACCTCACGCTAACCTTTGGCATCCCCACCTTTGCCGATACCCTGGCGGCTCTCCTCGATGAGGTCGTGGTCGAAGCCGCCACCATCGCCGATACCACCCCGCCTGAGGTGCGCTCCCTGCTTCCCGCAGTACCGCTTACCGAGGTCTCCCACGACGACCTCAAGCGCGAGGTCGCCCGCGCCTCCTTTGTCGTGCGCACCGGTTCCACCACGCCGTTTGCCAATGTCATCCTGCGCTCCGGCGTGCCTTTCTAGCGCTTATAAACGCTTCCGCGTGCCCCTACGGTAAACACTTCCACCAGCACTTCTTGCTCCTCAACGGAGTACAGCACGCGGTAATTTCCCACCCTTATTCTTCGGCCACTCCTGCCGGACAAAGCGATAGATCCCGGTGGATATGGGTCTTTAGCCAGTCCACCGATCGCGCGCTTAATCCGTTGATATTGCTTTCGGTTTCCCTGATGGATTTTTTGTAACTCTCGCTTAGCCTGCCGCGTAAACGCGATGTTGTAGTCCATGACCTCTTAAAAAGTTGTACTCTTTGCTAACTTAGTACTAGTAGTACTTTGATGTATTAGGAGCTTTCATTGTCTTTGCCACTTTCCGAACTCCGCACCCGCTTAGGCCAGGTCATTGACCAAGCCCACTACGCAGGAACCCGCACCGTTGTCACCCGCAACGGTAAGGAAGCCGCAGTTATCATTTCGCCTCAAGAACTAGCTTTCCTTGACCGCCTCGAAGCCGCCGCAAATGCTGAAGCCCTCCGCCAAGCCCGCGCCGCCGATACCGGCGAACGCTTCTCTTTTGAGCAGGTCACGGAAGAAATTGAAGGGCGCTAGCCGTAAATTGGCTCGGCTTCAAACCACTGCGAACCACTCACGACATGCCTGTAGGCAAATTTCAGAGGAAAGGTCATCTCCTTCCTGGAGTACAGCTGCACCGCAGAGCTGCCCGCAAGCATGATTCCAGGCCACCGCTTGTGCAGGATGCGAGCTACCTCCATGGGAGTCGGTTCCCGCCACGTATAAATCCCGCGGCCGATTCGGATTATCTTTCCATTCGCTACATGAGTTTTAAGCTCTCCCCTGCTTAGGCCTGAAACCAGTACTTCTTCCATGCTTCCCCCTTTGAGCATTATTCCCCTGCCCGAAAGCTTAAAGCACGCTTCCTCACGCCGCAGGCTACAACGATGCACAGCAAGCACGTTTTATCCTTTTCCTCCGCGAATTCTGCCCGATCGTGCTTGTTTTGCATGTTGGCAAGGGGCGACGAGAACTTCGCTAAAGCTTAGGAGACAAAACAAGCACGTTTTGCCGAAAAACTACGTGGTTTTGGCTAAAACGTGCTTGTTTTGTTTGGCCTTAGACCGGAGAACTACTCTCCTAGCAGCTTGTCGCGCAGGTTCTTATCCTTCTGCTCGACTTCCTCGGCCATCTGCTTTTGGTAGTCCGCCATCTTGTCTTGGATGGCGGGGTCGCCAGCGCCGAGGATGCGGGCGGCGAGCAGGCCGGCGTTCTTCGCACCGCCGATGGAGACGGTGGCTACCGGCACGCCGCTGGGCATCTGCACGATGGACAGGAGGGAGTCGAGGCCATCGAGATCCTTCAGTGCGCGGGGGATACCGATGACCGGCAGCGGCGTAGCCGCGGCGACCATGCCGGGAAGGTGCGCGGCACCGCCGGCGCAAGCGATAATCGCCTTCAACCCGCGGGTATGGGCTTCCTTGGCATAGGCCAGCATCTTTTCCGGGGTGCGGTGGGCGCTGACCACGCCAACCTCGAAGGGGATGCCGAAGTCCGCGAGGACCTGAGCGGCGGGTTCAACGGTGGGCCAATCGGAATCGGAGCCCATGATGATGCCTACATGCGGTTGCATAGTGTCCTTTCTACAGGCAGGAATTTAAGCCCATTCGGCGTGCACGAGGAAGTGCGCGGCCTGGCGGGCGATGGTCAGGGGCTCGTCGGTATCTTCACCGGTGACGTTGACGTGGCCAATCTTGCGGCCAGGGCGGTGGTCCTTGCCGTAAAGGTGAATCTTGGCCTGCGGGTAGCGCTGCATGACCTCGCGGACGCGCCCCGGCATAGGCATGGCGGGATCTTCGTCGGCGCCCAGAACATTGGCCATCACGGTAACGGGTGCAAGCGCGTCGACTGCGCCCAAGGGGAGGTCGAGCACGGCGCGCAGGTGCTGCTCAAATTGGGAGGTCACGCAGCCATCCTGGGTCCAGTGGCCGGTGTTATGCGGGCGCATGGCCAGTTCGTTGACGGAGATATCCTCGCCTTCGGGGCCGTCGAAGGCAAAGAGCTCGACGGCCAGCACGCCGGTCACGCCGAGGGACTCGGCGATGGTCAGACCCAACTCGGAAGCGCGCTGGGAAAGTTCCGGTGTAAGGCCGGGGGCGGGGGCAATGGCCTCGGCGCAGATGCCGTTTTCCTGACGGGATTGGGTAATCGGCCACACCTTGGCCTCGCCGGAAGGACGGCGGGCGACCAAGATGGAAAGCTCGCGGGTAAGTTCCACCTTTTCCTCTGCCATCAGCGGGGTTCCGGCCTCAAGCAGCTCGGAGACCAGCTCAAAGCAATTATCGGCGGTGGGGAACCATACGCCCTTGCCGTCATAACCACCGCGGCGGGCCTTGAGGCACACGCGGCCATCGACGGCGTCGAAAAAGGCGCGGGCATCGGCCACCGAGTCGATGGCGGCAAAGCGCGGCACGGGAGCGCCCAGCGCGGCGAGCTTTTCGCGCATCTTGAGCTTGTCCTGCGCGTAGATGAGGGCGGTGGGCTGGGGCTGGACGTTAAATCCGGCGTCGATAAGCGCGGCGGAGTGCTCGTTGGGCACATGCTCATGCTCGAAGGTAATGGCATCCGCGCCATCTGCTACGCCGCGCAGCTCCTCCAAGGAGGTGTAATCCCCCAGCACCACGTCCGGGGTGACCTGCGCGGCGGAGGAATCCGGCTTGCTAGCCAGAATCCGCAGGTGAATATCGAGTTCCGCGGCGGCCGGCTGCATCATGCGAGCCAGCTGGCCGTCGCCACAAACAGTTACAATAGGCTTTAAGTCACTCACGTCCCCCAATACTAGCCTGGATACTATGTTCACTCGTCATACCATCTTCCAAAATTCCCTCATGACCGCTTTGCTGGACGGCATTTATGACGGCGAAATGACCATTTCGGAACTGCTTGGTAAGGGCAATTTTGGCCTCGGCACCTTTGATGGCCTCGACGGAGAGATGATCATTTTGGATGGCACCTGCTACCAGCTGCGTGGCGATGGCTCCGCGCAGATTGCAGACCTAGACCAGCGCACCCCTTACGCGGTGGCCACGAACTTTGTCCCGCGCATTACTGCCGACGCCCCCGCGGGCCTGCGCCGCGATCAGCTCTCCGCGTTCATCGATGAGCTCGAGCCTTCCGCCAACTACATGTACGCGGTACGCATCGTGGGCACGTTCAAGGAAGTGACCACCCGCACGGTGGTCAAACAAGAAAAGCCCTACCCGCCAATGTCTGAGGCCGTGGGCGGCGACAAGGAGCTGCATTTTAAGGACGTCGAGGGCATCATCGGCGGCTTCCGCACCCCCGTCTATGAAAAGGGAATCTCGGTACCGGGCTGCCACGTGCACTTTATCGACGCCGCCCGCACCTCCGGTGGCCACGTGCTGGACTATGTAGTGGATAAGGCAACGGTTGAGCTTTGCCCCGCCTCCGATCTAGAGCTGCGCCTGCCGCTGACGCAAGAATTTAGCCGAGCTAACCTCTCCCCTGAGGATCTGGATAGCCAGCTTCATACCACCGAGGTTAAAACCAAGGGCGATCATTAATAATCTCGGCCACGCGCTTGGGCTTGGCCACGTTGGGAAAATACATGGCTCGGTCCCAGCCGTGAATCGCTAGGGATACCCCGCCTCGGCGCTTGCGGGCACCGCGGATATCCTGCAGCGGAATGGAATCGATATTACGGCCCTCGCGCGCGATGACGCGCCTATTAGTCACGATGAAGCGCTTCCGGCGGGCCTTATAAAGAGGAATGAGAAAGCGCCAGATTCCCAGCAGCGCCCATACCGCGACGAGGCCGTTGCGCAGCATCGGGTCTACTGCTTGGACATCGCACCAGCCGATGGCAATCCACAGCAGGCCGGTAATGAGGATGAGCTCGAGGAAGGGGAAAATCAGCGCGCGAAACGGCGCGGAGACATCCGCGCGCTTGACCTCACCTTGGCCCATCTTCATTAGTCCCATAGCTATGGATGCTACCTCGCGTGTCTACTTCCGTGGACGCAGGTGCGTGACATCGCCCGCGGAGTAGTACTCGCCGGCGACCATGATGCGGCCGTCCTCGCCGATTTCATCGACGTGCCCGGTGACATCGCCGGACGGGGTTTCTAGGCGCACCTCCTGGCCGAGCGAGGAGCAGACCGCACGGTAGTCGCGCAGAAGCTGCGGATCCTGGTTCTCCCATTGCACGATGCGACGGCGCAGGTTCTTCAACACGGTAATGGCCAGCTCGGTGCGGTCCGTATCGCGGCCTTCGAGTGCGAGCGAGGTGGCCTTTTCAATCGGTAGATCCTCACGAGTCAGGGTGACATTGATGCCCATGCCCACGACGACGCGCGCGGATGGTGCGGCGCCACCTACTGCCTTATTGACCTCTGCTTTATTGACCTCTGCTTTATTGACTTCAGCCTTATTTACTTCGGCCTTGTTGACCTCGGCCTTGTTGACCTCAGCCTTGCCTACCTCCACCTTGGTGAGCTCGGTCTTTGGCGCGGCCTTGAAGGCTTGGCCCACGGGGCCGGCCTCGGCAAGGATGCCGCACAGTTTATTGCCGTCGATATGCACGTCGTTTGGCCACTTCAGCACGGTGCCCTCGATCGAATCGGTCACCGCGAGGCCCGCGGCCAGCGGTAGGGTGCCTAGCTGCTCGAGGGATTCCGGCAGCAAGAGCACGGAGAAGATGACCTGGGAGCCGGCCGGCGCGGTCCAAGTGCGGCCGAGGCGGCCCTTGCCGGAAAGTTGTTCGTCGGCAAGCAGCACGGTGCCATCCGCAACGTTGGTGGCCTGCATCAAATCGGTATTGGTGGAGCCGGTCTTTTCCACGAAATCGATGGTGGTGAAATCGTCTGCCAGCGCAGTGCGAATGCGTTCCAAATCAAGTGCAGTCATAAGCTTCAAGGATACCGGCCGCCAATGGTGCTAGTGTGTTGCGCATGGCAAAGGTCACTTTTGAAAAGGTCAACATCACCTACCCCGGCGCGAGCGCGCCCACGGTAAAAGACTTGGACCTCGATATCGCGGACGGCGAATTCCTAGTCCTCGTTGGCCCTTCGGGCTGCGGCAAGTCCACGACGCTACGTGCGCTGGCGGGGCTGGAACCTACATCCAGCGGCCGCATCACCATCGATGGCAAGGACGTGACCGACCTGGAGCCAGGTGATCGCGATATCGCCATGGTCTTCCAGAACTATGCCCTCTACCCGCACCTGACGGTGGAGGAAAACATGGGCTTTGCCCTGAAGCTGGCAAAGCTTCCCAAATCCGAGATCAAAGCCAAGGTGCACGAGGCGGCGGAAACGCTCGGCCTGACCGAGTATCTCAAGCGCAAGCCCAAGGATCTGTCCGGCGGTCAGCGCCAGCGCGTGGCTATGGGCCGAGCTATTGTGCGCGAGCCGAAGGCCTTCCTTATGGACGAGCCGCTATCTAACTTGGATGCCAAGCTGCGCGTACAGACCCGCGCGGAGTTGGCCAGCCTGCAGCAGCGCCTGGGTACGACGACGGTGTATGTCACCCACGACCAGGTGGAGGCTATGACCATGGGTGACCGCGTGGCGGTGCTCAAGGACGGCGAGCTGCAGCAGGTTGCCCCGCCGCGCGAGCTTTACGACGCCCCCGCGAACGAATTCGTCGCCGGCTTCATCGGCTCACCAGCCATGAATATCTTTGACTACAACGGTTCCCGCGTAGGCGTGCGCCCAGAAAAGATGTTTATCAACAAAGGCCCGGTGGGCTTCCAAGGCGTGGTGGACATTGTGGAAGAGCTGGGAGCCGAGTCCTATGTCTACGTCACCGTTGGCGACAATCGTCTAGTTGCCCGCGCCGAAGGTACCCCACCGCAGCGGGGTGAAGCGGTGGTACTGACCTTCAACCCACGCGAGGCGCACCGCTTCGATCCAGAAACGGGCCGTCGCATCGCCTAGGACTAGCTGAACTAACCGGAGCGGTAAGTCAAACGTGAAAACGGCGGCTGGTCTCCACACGCAGTGTGGGGACGATGCCGGTTGTAGTAATGCAGCCAGGCGTGGAGCTCACCGCGGCGTTCGGCTTCGGAAGTATACCGGTGGGCGTTGAATCACTCGCCAACCCCACCAGGACCGCGGTGGCGGTGATTGCGGTTTCGCCATCGTGAATCTCGGCGTAGACGAGGCAGAAGTAGTCGTCGATGACGGCGTGGACGTAGACCGTGCCTATCCACGGGTCGTAGGGCTTGCTCCGGGGTGGTCATGCTCGTAGCGCGGCCGACGCGAGTCAGCCGGTTGAAATGGCAAGACGAGAGGATACGGTCGGCCATGAGACCTGGAAGCGGGCAGCGACCTCGCTAATCGGCCATCCGTCGTCGACGAGGAGTTGGGCGACCTCCGAGCGGTGGCGAGGTGTGAGGATGGCGTTGGCATGCATTAATCCTCTCCTGCCTCGACAAGCGTCTTCTGCGGCATCTTGAGTTGTCCCAGGGCTGCGAGGAGTGCTCCCGTGGCCAGTGGCACTAGTCCGGCGGCGATAAACAGAGTTCTGATGTCGATGTGGCGGCTGAGGAGTCCGGTGAGAGCGATGGACAGAGGCATGAAGGCGATGGATATAAAGAAGTCGAGGCTGGCGACCCGGCCGAGCATCTCCAAGGGGACGTGTTCTTGGAGTACTGCTCCCCAGATGACCATTCCGATCCCGATCAGCGCCCCGTAGAACGCGAGGCCTGCGCCGATGGCCCACGAATTGCTGGTGAGCGCCGGGATGGACAGGGGCAGGCATCCGATCACCCAGGCACCGACCATGGCCGGCAGGAAGCGTTCCGGTGTGCGCCACGACCCAGCTAGCAGAGAACCCACCACCCCGCCCGCGCCGAGGGCAGCCAGGACGGTGCCGTAGAGTGCAGGTCCGTTGTCATGCGATGAGCGCATGAGGGCAGGTAGGAGGACTTCGAGTGGTCCAGTCACTACCAGTCCCATTACGGCCGCGAACAGGACACTGGAGCGGACCCAACGTGTGCGGGAAACGTAGCGGAAGCCGTCGAGCAGGTCGGTGATCAGTGAGTCTTCCGCACCGTCGGTCTCGGGCTCGGCGCGGGTGGGGGCGGGAAGCTGCAGAGCCGCAAGCAGGGCAAGTCCGAGTGCTGCTGCGATGAGGTATCCGCCAGCGGCGGGCATGCTGGCACCGATGACCGCTCCGACGGCGGCGGGCGCAATTGCCTGTCCGACCAACGGGCGGGCGGCACCTTCGAGGCCGTTGACGGCCATTAAGTCGTCACCGTCCACCAGGACTGGCACCAGCGCCGTGTAGGCGGGGAAGAAGAAGGCGGTTGAAGTGCCAATAATGAACGCGGAAACCGCGAGCATCCAGAAGGTAACAATGTCGAGGATTGCTGCCGTGGACGTCGCGGTCGCGATAGCGAGGTTCAGGGTGAGCACGCCCACGATGACGGACTTATTGGGGATCCGGTCTGCAATTACGCCAGCTGGGAGGGATCCTGCAAGCAGGCCAATGCCGCTCCAGACTACGACACCCGACAGGGTGGCTGGCGTGGCGCCCAGGTCGAGGGTCTGCATGGCAAGGTAGAGGGCCCAGGCACCCTGGGCGAAGATGGTCAGCACCATCGCTGCGAACAGCTGACGGTACGTGGTGATGGTCAAGGGGTGAAGCGGGTTCATGGCATGTCCTTCAGGTCAAGGTTCAGGTGGGGCCAGTCGGCCAGGTCGTGGAGCATCTGCCGGTCATGCGTGGCAACGATCACCGCGCAGGAGGTCTGCAGCAGCTCGGTGGTGATGTCATCAACGAGGATCGAGGACAGATGATTGGTGGGCTCGTCCAGGAGCAGCAGGTCTGGATCCTGGGCCAGACACATGGCCAGGTGGAGACGGCGTTGCTGTCCTTGCGACAAGCGCCCCACCGGCGTGCCGGTTGCGGAGGCTTCCAGCAGCCCGAGCGAGCCGAGGGACGGCGCCTGAGCTCGACGGCCTAGCTTCGTCAGGTACGCCTCATAGACCTCGTGTGCGGGGCTGGAGCGGTCCCAGTCGGGGACCTCTTGGGACAGCAGAGCGATGCGCGCTCTCGGATTAACTCGCACATGTCCCGTGGTGGGGGCCAGCCGCCCTGCGACAAGTGTCAACAGGGTGGATTTTCCCGTGCCGTTCGGTCCGGTGACCACCAACCGGTCACCGCCGTTCACGTCGACCGAAACCGGAGCGTCCAATCGGTCCTTCACAGTAACCTGGGTGGCGTTCATGATGCTCTGTCCGGCACGGGTTGCCGAGGCGGGCCACGCAAGACGCAGTGGCGGCGCCGGGACGCCGATTTCATGACTTTTCAGGTCTTCGATACGTCGGTTGAAGGCTTGGACCACTCCAGCAGCGCGTGTGGCGCGTTGGTGCTTGCCTGTGCCCTTTTCAGGTCTCCATCCACCCTGGGACAGGCGGGAGCGCGCCTCGGCTGCAGCGCGTGTCAGTTCCTCGTGTCGGGCAACCTGGGCGGCGTGATCCTGTTCCCACTTGAGGCGTTCTCGTCGGCGGCCTTCAATCCAGCCTTTGTAGCCGCCCGAGTAGGTTCGCGGGACACCATCTCGGGTCGGGTCGAGATCCAGGAAGGTCGTCGCCACATCATGCAGCAGCGCGCGGTCGTGACTGACCAGAGCCAGGCCACCAGGGTGGTCACGCAGTTGCTCGGTTAGAAAAGACAGTCCTTCAGCATCCAGGTGGTTGGTGGGCTCATCCAACAGGAGCAGGTCGGGGGTCGATCCAAGTGCGACGGCGAGCCGGACCCGGTAACGTTGTCCGACCGACAAGGTCGACAGGATGCGAGCGCGGTCGCTGCAGGCGTCAAGGCCTGCCAGTGCGATGTCCACCCGCCTTTCTGCGTCCCAGGCGTCCAGTAGCGTGGCGGTCTCGAGCGCTGCGGAATAGGCATCGGCCGCGTCGTCACCCGCGGCGAGTGCAGCGCTCGCGACGTCAAGGGCCTCGAGCGCAGACCTAGAGGGAGCAGTCGCTTCGGCGATGAGGTCGCCGACGGTGCGGTTACCCTCGGCAGACATGTCCTGCTTAACCAAGACGCGGGAACCCATCTGGGTCACTACTCCCGAGTCAGGGGTCAGGAGCCCGGCCAAAATGTGAAGCAAGGTGGTCTTGCCACGACCGTTGTCCCCGACGATCGCCAGACGTGAGCCGGCGGAGACGGTGACGTCCAGCCCGTTCAGGAGGTGCCTGTCCCCCAAGGTGATGTGGATTGATTCAGCGCGGATGTGTGCGGCGAGCCCTTGGGGCGTTCCACTCCACACACATGACCGCAAGGTTGGTGTGTTTGGCATTGCATACTCTCAGCTCGTCATGGAGCCGGGCAGCACAAGATGGCCGCCCGGCAGATGGCCAGGACGGCAGACGAAAGATCAGAAGGGGTCCCGCCGCCGTCAGCGGACGGAACGCAGCTTCATGGAAGCGATGCCTGAGTACATGCGGCAGAGTCTACCCAGCGGGGCGGATCTCGGCAAACCAATTAACATCTAAGGTCAATACAACTAGCACCCACGATTCCCCACGGAGGAGACTTAGCCGCGAAGGCAGCTAGGCCGTCGTAGAACAGGTACACGGCCAAGCCAGCCACATCCCCCTTTACTACCCCCATTTAGAGTTAAATAGGCCAAAATTATCCACCTTTTGGTTTCCGTATTTTAGGTTTAAAGAACCGAAAGTTTTCCGAAAGGTGAATTCCATGAAGAAATTCCTGCTTCGCACCACCGTTGCGACAACCGCAGTTTTGGCACTGGCCGGCTGCTCTTCTTCCTCCTCTTCCGATTCCGCGGCGGGCGGTTCCTCCGAGGGCGGCGCGGATGCGCGCGGCCCCATCACCTTTGCCATGGGCAAAAATGACACGGACAAGGTAACCCCCATCATCGAAAAGTGGAACGAGCAGCACCCAGAAGAGAAGGTCACGCTCAAGGAGCTGGCCGGCGAGGCTGACGCTCAACGCGAGACCCTCGTGCAGTCCCTCCAGGCGGGCAGCGATGATTACGACGTCATGGCGCTGGACGTCGTGTGGACTGCGGAGTTCGCCGCCAACCAGTGGCTCCAGCCCCTCAATGGTGACTTTGAAACCAATACGGATGAGCTGCTGCCAGCTACCGTAGAGTCCGCCACCTATAACGACGTACTTTACGCGCTGCCGCAAAACACCAACGGACAGCTGCTTTTCCGCAATACCGAGCTCGCGGATAAGGCGCCGGAGAAGTTCGCGGACCTTAAGTCCGCGTGCAAGGCACTGGACAAGGACAAGGACTGCCTGACCACCCAGCTCAAGCAGTACGAGGGCCTGGCACTCAACACCGCCGACTTTATGGAAGGCTGGGGCGGCTCCGTCCTGGATAAGGACGGCAACGTCACCGTGGACTCCAAGGAGGCCAAGGACGGCCTGCAAGCCATGGTGGATGCCTACAAGGAGGAGACCATTTCCAAGGACTCCACCGCCGCCACCGAGGAAGAAACCAATATGGCCTTTACCGAGGGCAAGACCGCCTTCGCCATGAACTGGCCCTATATGTACTCCAACGCGGTGGATGCCGGCGTCGACGTCGAGGTTCAGGCCCCGCTGGGCAAGGACGGCGTAGGCGTGTCCACGCTGGGCGGCTATAACAACGGCATCAATATCAATTCCAAGAATAAGGGCACCGCGCTCGACTTCATGAAGTTCATCATCAACGAGGACAACCAGAAGTCCTTCGCGGAGCAGTCCTTCCCGCCGGTCTTGGCTTCCATCTACGATGACCCGCAGCTGCAGCAGGAATTCCCGTATCTGCCGGCACTCAAGGAGTCTCTGGAGAACGCAGCACCACGCCCAGTTTCCCCGTTCTACTCGGCAATTTCCAAGGCCATCCAAGACAATGCCTACGCTGCATTGACGGATGGCAAGTCGGTAGATGATGCCACCGCCGATATGAAGGCGGCCATCGAATCGGCTTCCCAGGGCTAAACGCCCAATCCGGGTGAGGTAGGCGGACACCCCGCCGCCTCACCCTTTGTGGTTTTCACTCCCCTAATGGGGATAGAATCTAGCCAATACTTAGCATTTCTTGAACAGAAAGGCGGTCCAGCGTGGCTATAGCTTCGCCGACTGCGTCCAAGGGGGCGCCGAAGGGGGCGTCGGCAAGCGTGCCGAAGCCCCAGCGCAAGAATTATGGGCGTGTGGCCGGGCTGATTGCTCCGGCGCTCATCGTGCTCGCCGTCATCATCGGCTACCCCATCATCCGCGCCATTTTTCTGTCCTTCCAAGGCAATAGGCAGCTCAACCCGCAAACGGGGCTTTTTGAGGAAGGCGGCTTTGCCGGGCTGGAAAATTATCTGTACTGGATTAATAACCGGTGTGTTTCCGGCACTGGTCAGATTTCTACCTGCCCGCCGGGCGTTATCGCCACGGACTTTTGGCCGGCGGTTAAGATCACGCTCTTTTTCACCATCGTTACCGTGCTGCTGGAGACCATCCTGGGCATGCTGATGGCGCTCATTATGAATGGTGAGTACCGCGGCCGCGGGCTGGTGCGCGCTGCGGTGCTTATCCCCTGGGCCATTCCTACGGCCGTTACGGCCAAGCTATGGCAGTTCATGTTCGCCCCGGAGGGCATCGTTAACTCGCTGCTTGGTGCGAACATTGCTTGGACCACGGACCCGTTTTACGCTCGCCTGGCTGTCATCATCGCGGACGTATGGAAGACCGCACCGTTCATGGCGCTGCTCATCCTGGCCGGCCTGCAGATGATTCCCAAGGACGTTTACGATGCCGCCCGCGTGGACGGCGCCAACCGTATTCAGACCTTCTTCCGCATCACGCTCCCGCTGGTGCGCCCGGCGCTCATGGTGGCCGTGCTCTTTCGCACCCTGGATGCGCTGCGCATGTATGACCTACCGGTCATCATGATTTCTAGCTCCTCCAACTCCCCCACCGCGACTATCTCGCAGCTGGTGGTAGAGGATATGCGCCAAGGCAACTTCAACTCCGCCTCCGCGCTTTCCACCCTTATTTTCCTTCTCATCTTCGTCGTCGCCTTTATCCTCATCCGCTTCCTTGGCGCGGATGTCTCCGGCAGGAAGGCAGCTAAATAATGCGTAAATTCGGACACTACGCCGGCATCATTTTCATCATGTTCTGGGGCCTGGCGCCCTTTTACTGGATGCTGGTGACGGCGCTGCGGGATCAGCGTTTCACCTTCGATACCACCCCGTGGCCCACCCACGTCACGCTGGATAATTTCCGCGATGCCTTGGCTACCGATAAGGGAAATGACTTCCTAGCCGCGCTCGGTAACTCGCTGCTTATCTCCCTGGTTACCACCGCTGTGGCCGTGCTCATCGGCGTCTTTACCGCCTATGCGCTCTCCCGGTATGACTTCCCGGGGAAGGGAATCGTGACCGGCATTATCCTGGCCGCCTCTATGTTCCCGGCCATTGCCTTGGTCACCCCGCTCTTCCAGCTCTTTGGCAACCTGGAATGGATTGGTACCTACCGCGCGATGATCATCCCCAATATTTCCTTCGCGCTTCCGCTGACGGTGTATACGCTGCTGAGCTTCTTCCGCCAGCTGCCTTGGGAACTGGAAGAAGCGGCCCGGGTGGATGGTGCCTCGCGCTCCCAGGCCTTCCGCCTAGTGCTTCTGCCGCTTGCGGCGCCGGCGCTCTTTACCACCGCGATCATCGCCTTTATCACCACGTGGAATGAATTCATGCTGGCCAAGCAGCTGTCCACCACCGATACCGAGCCGGTGACCGTAGCCATCGCGCGCTTTTCCGGCCCGTCCGCTTTCGAGTACCCCTATGCCGCCACCATGGCCGCCGGCGCGTTGGTGACCATCCCATTGGTCATCATGGTGCTCATCTTCCAGCACCGCATCGTCGCCGGTCTCACCGCGGGCGGTGTCAAGGCCTAATGCGCCGGGCCATGCTGTGGGATACCGCCTTAGGCTTCCTCGGATTCTTTAGCGTCCTCGCGGTTATCCAAGCTGTACTCAATCTCTTCCACGACTCCCCCGCCCTCTGGCCCGGCCTCTTGGCCGGCGCCCTGTGCCTCCTTACCTACCTGACCTGGCGGGCGAAAAGAAAGGACCTTTCATGAGCTGGTACCACAATGCCGTCTTCTACCAGGCCCTCGTCGGCTCCTTTAAGGCCGATGGCGATAAGGAGGTAGGCACGCTGCGCGGGGTCATCGATAAGCTGGATTACCTGCAGTGGCTAGGCGTGGACTGCCTGTGGCTCTCGCCGTTTTATGCCAGCCCCTTGCGCGATGATGGCTACGATATCGCGGACTACTACTCCATCCATCCGGATTACGGCACGATGGAGGACTTTGAAGAGCTCATTGCGCAGCTGCACCGCCGCGGCATGCGCATTATGACGGATTTGGCGCTCAACCACACCAGCTCCGACCACCCGTGGTTCCAGGCCTCCCGCACGGATCCCACCGGCCCCTATGGCGATTTCTATGTGTGGGGCGATGACCCGGAGCGCTACCCCGAAATCCGTGTCATTTTCACCGACGTGGAGACCTCCAATTGGACTTGGGATGATAAGCGCGGCCAGTACTACTTCCACCGCTTCTACTCCCACCAGCCGGATTTGAACTACGATAACCCGGCCGTGCAGGAGGAAGTGTTCAAGATCTTGTCCTTCTGGATGGACAAGGGATTGGACGGCCTGCGCCTTGATGCCATTGCTTACCTCTTTGAACGCGACGGTGCAGGCGGCGAGTCCCTGCCGGAGACCATCGAGTTTGTGGAGAAGATTCGCTCCTTCATGGACACCCACTACCCAGATGCGGTGCTCATCGCGGAGGCCAACCAGCCTCCGGCCGAGACCATGCAGTTTTATGGCAACGGCGAGCGCTTCCACATGGTCTTCAACTTCCCGGTTATGCCACGGTTGTACCAAGCATTGGCGCTTGCCGACGCCACCCCGGTCTACTCCATCCTCGACGAGCTGCCCGACCTGCCGGATGGCTGCCAATGGGGTACCTTCCTGCGCAACCACGATGAGCTCACCCTGGAGATGGTGGACGATGACGTGCGCGAGCTGATGTATGAGGCTTTCCTCCCCGATGATGAAATGCGCGCCCATGTGGGCATTGCCCGCCGGCTGATGCCGCTGATGAACGGCGATCGCCGCAAGGTGGAGCTCATGTTCTCGCTGCTGATGACCCTGCCGGGCGCACCGTTTATCTACTACGGCGATGAGATTGGCATGCTCGATGACACCACGCTGCCGGACCGCTATGCGGTGCGCACCCCGATGCAGTGGGACGATTCCGAGCATTCTGGTTTCAGCACCAAAGCACCTTCCCGCCTTCCGGTTGTGGGAGGTACCTCCGTGGCCGCCCAGCTTGATGACGCCACCTCGTTGCTCAACACCGTCCGCTCCATGATTGCCGAGCGCCACGCCCATCCGGATCTCGGCACCGCTCCGTGCGAGCCGGTCGAGACGGGCGAGGAAGCCGTCCTTGGCTACCAGCGCGGCGATCTGCTGTGCTTGCACAACTTCAGCGATCGCTCCATCGACTTGGGACCAGTAGAGCTCGGTCCGTACGGCTACGCCTGGCTGCCGGCCTAAGCCTTAGCGCGCGGCTGCAGCCTCCTCTCCTACTGGCGCACCGCGCAACCCACAGAGAAAAGCGCCCTGTCGGCCCTTATGGGCCGAGAGGGCGCTTAATAGTTAAGGTGGCCTAGTTCCACTCAGGGGCGTCTTCGAGGCGCAGCTCGGAGTAGCGCGCTTCTGGCACAGAAGCCGAGTATGGCTTGCCCTGGGCTTCCCACTGCTGGTCAGAGTTGCAGCGCACATCCTGACCGTCAGTGTCGAGCATGGTAAAGCCCCACACCAGCTTGCCCTGCGAGTTCGCAGGCAAGGTGTACGGGCCAACCACCTGGTTTAGCTTCCAGTGCTGCTCGCTGACGTAGTTGAAGCCATAGGTCTTGGTCAGTACCTTGGCCAGCTCGCCGGTGCCCTCAACGGATCCGGAGACCTCGATGGTCTGGGTGCGAGCCTGGGTGACGGTGTGCTTGACCGGTACTTCCTCGGCGTTGCGGTTAGCCACGCTGGTGGCGTCGGTCTGCTTGAACCAGCGGCGCTTTGCGGTGACGTAGGTGCCGTTTTCACCTGGCGTCGAGCAATGCGTGCCTGGCTTGTAGTCGTCGTTCCAGCGCTGGGGCAGCTCAAAGTCCCCACCGAAATCAGCGGCGTGGGCAACAGGAGCGGCCACCAGGCTTAGCGCCGCGAGGGCGCTAGCGATGGACGTCTTGCTCACGTTTAGCCCCAATCGTTGTTATCGCGGGTGGAGACCTCGATGTGGCGCTCCTTCGGCAGGGTGGCGGTAAAGGTGCCGCCGTTGGCCTGCCACTTGTGGTCGGAGCCGCACACAGTCTTCTGGCCCTCGAAGTCAGAGACAACCCAGCCTGCGCGCAGGACGGCGGTCTTGCCCGGAGCGATGTTGTACGGACCAACCTGCTCGCCTACCTCGTAGGACTGGCTATCGGTGTAGCTGGAGGAGAAGGTGAAGTTGATGAGGTCCATCAGCTTGAAGTCAATGCCTGCGGACACATTCCAGGTCTTGGTCTTGGTCTCGGTGATGGAACGGGTTACCGGCAACGGCTCATCGTTGTAGTTGGACACGGTCCAGGAACCGGCGGAGCCATCGAAGTAGGTGCGCTTGATGTCAACGGTCTGGCCGGTGTCGCCCGGGTTGGAGCAACGCTCACCGATGGTGGTCGGGTTGGCCGGGCCGAGGTCGCGCTGCGGCAGGGCGTTAGCGGCCGGAGCGAAGATGAGGCCGGAAGCAACGGCAAGAGCCGCGGTGGTAGAAGCAATCTTGGACTTGAACATGGAATTTTCTCCTTGCGTAGATGAGGGTGGTGTTTAGTAGATGGTCTGGGTAGGAACCGGCAGGTCGCGGAATTCGTCCGGAGTGACGTCCTCGGTGCGGGTATTGCCGTCCTTATCGGTGATCTTGGCCTCGGCCCAGAAGCCGCTCGGGGCGGAGGTCTGCTTGTAGTTAGAGGTGAGGTCGTAGTTTCCGCTCTTGCCGCAGTGAATCTCGCGGTAGTTGATGCGGGTCATGGTGGTGCCATACTCCACGCGCACGCGCTCGCCTGGTTTAAGGTCGACGTGCTTGAGCTCGGTACCGACCGGCATGTAGGCGCGCTTTACGGCACCGACGGACTCCAGCCAGCCCTTCGGAATATCGCCGCGGTTGCCCTGCCAGTTGGTGTACGGGGCGTGCTCGGCGCCAACGACGAAGTCGGTTACCGGTGCAAACTCGTAGTCACCCTTGGACCAATTGAGGAAGTCCGTGGAGTAACCAGCCTTGCGGTAGGTCGGCTTTACCGCGGTGATGTCCAGCGGGTACCAGGAGGTATCGCCGGCTTCACACTTATCGCCTTCCTTAGGCCAGGAGGGATCGCGCTGCAGATCCGCAGAAGGCTGCATGATCTCATCCTTCTTCGGATCGGCAATCTTCTCTAGGCTCGGGCCAGATACGGAGGTGTAGTTGCCCTCGATCGGCTTGGAGTTTGCACCCGGGGAACGGGATGGAATTTCCATGGCCAGATCGGACACGGAGCCGTCCGCCTTGATGATGTAGGCGAAGGCATAGCGCTCGGCCGGGCCCTTACCGCGGATGACGTTAGAGCCTGGGATGTTTTCCAAGCGGTCATCGTTGCAGCCTACGAACATGGAGATGAAGTCCTTTTCAATGACGCCGTATTCGACGCGGAAGGACTCACCCGGCTTCAGCTTCACTGGGCCGAAGGTTTCTTTATCGCGCCAGCCGTTGGTCATCTTCAGACCGATATCGGACTTAGCGGTGGTGTCCCAACCGGAAGGCAGCTTGGCCTTGGAATTGGCTTCAATCTCGTGATTGGTACCAGTTTCTACCTCGGCGGTGTAGGGCACTTCTTGGTTGGTGGTGTTTTTAAACTGCAGGGTGCCGTCGCTCATGTAGCGGCGGCCGGTTTCTGCAAAGCGCCATTCGCGCTCTGCATTATCGCCGGCGGCACTGCAGCTCTTGTAGAGGTTGGAAATGGGATATGCCTGCGGCATCGGGGGAACATCTCCCGCGTGTGCCACTGGCGTGAAGAGAGCCGCTACGGCGAGCGGTGCGAGCAAACGCAGTCCCTTTTTAATCACCAGAAGACCGTCCTTAATAGATCGTTAAAAATCAGGGGAAACATTCATGAAGACTCAGGCAATCATAAGGGCTTACAGGGCTCACATCAATAGTTGAATGAAATTCTTTCTAATGTTTTTACCTACCTTGAGGTGCAATAATGGGCGCCTACCTGCCCGGCACCGTTAAATGTTTACAGCAGACCCTACCCCCAGATTAGGGCCCTTCGGCCTAGCGCCACTCAAGAACTTCCCAGGTTTTATGCACCGCCCACGTTCCAGTGGCATTTACCACACAATCGTTTTCCACTCCACGTCCCCGCAGCGTTCCATTCCGCATTGTGAGGGGTGCGCTAGTAGTGTGGGGGCCTATGACTGACCTGAAAACCACCGCCGGCAAGATCGAGGACCTGGACGCCAAGCTCGCCGAGTCCCGCGCGCCGCTGGGAGAAGGCGAGCCGGCCGCCCGCACCCGCGTGACGCAGCTGCTCGATGAGGGCTCCTTCGTGGAAACGGACGCGCTAGCCCGCCACCGCTCTACCGACTTCGGTCGCGAGCATGACCGCCCCTATACCGATGGCGTAGTGACCGGCTACGGCACTATCGACGGCCGCCGCGTCTGCGTCTTTAGCCAGGACGGCGAAATCTTCGACGGCACGATGGGTGAGGTTTATGCCGAAAAGCTCACCAAGGTATATGACCTCGCCATCAAGACCGGCGTGCCCATCATCGGCATCTATGAATCCACCGGCCCGCGTGTGCAAGAGGGCATCGTCACCATGGCCGGATACGCCCGCCTCCTGGCGCGTGTCTCCCAGGCTTCGGGCCTTATCCCGCAGATTTCCGTTGTCGCGGGCAATACCAGCGGCATTGCGGCGTTCGCGCCGACGTTTGCCGATGTCCTCGTAGTTACCCAAGGCACCGCCCTCCACCAGGCCGCCAGCCACGTGGCCGGCGCTGAACCAGAGACCTTCGGCGGCGCCGCAGCCCACGCAGAGTCTGGCACCGCTCACCTGGTGGCCAGCGACGACAAGCAGGCTTTGTCCCTCGTGCGCGATGTTTTGGCCTACTTCCCCGCCAATAACCGCGCCGAGGCGCCGCGCGTGGAGGCCGGTAGCGTCGCGGACTTTGATCTCAATAGCGTCATCCCCGATACCGCCGCGCAGGCCTATGACATGTGCGAGGTCATCAAGGCTGTCGTCGATGAAGGCTCCTTCTTCGAGCTTTCTGCCGAGGCGGCACAAAACATCGTTACCGGCTTTGCCTACATCGATGGCCGCGCCGTCGGCATCGTAGCCAACCAGCCGCTGGCACTGGCCGGCGCCCTGGACTCCGCCGCAGCCGAAAAGGCCGCACGCTTCGTGCGTACCTGCGATGCCTTCAATACTCCCATCGTGGAATTCGTGGACTCCCCAGGCTTTGTGCCTACCCCGGAAGAGGAAAAGGCCGGACTGCTGCGCAGGGCGTCGAAGTTTGCCTATGCGCAGGCTGAAGCGAGCGTCGGCAAGCTCACTGTGATCACCCGCAAGGCCATTGGCCCGGCCTACGCATTTATGGGCGCCAAGGACCTCGGCGCGGACCTGGTCTACGCATGGCCCACCGCGGAAATTGCCGTCACCCAGGCCTCCCAAGCTTCCCTGGCCATTTATGGCTCGGAGGACAAGGAAGAGGAGATGGACGACCTCTTCTTGCACCCGTATGCCGCAGCAGAGCGCGGGCTGGCCGATAATGTTATCGAGCCAACGGCAACCCGCCACTACCTGGTAGAAGGCCTGCGCCTGCTCGAGCGCAAGGCCGTGGCCCAGGTACCGAAGAAGCACGGAACCGTTTAGGAGGGGAAATGTCTACGCCGGAAATCAAGGTAGTCAAGGGCAATCCCACCGAGGATGAGCTCGCGGCCCTGCGCACCGTATTGGCGCAGATGAGCGCCAAGCACTCGGGCGCTACCGGAGAACGCAATGAATGGGGTAACCCAGCCGAGCGCTTCGAGCGCTTTGGCGCGCAGCGCGTCTACAACCCCTCCGCCTTCCATACCGTCCGGTACTTCTAATGCGACTTATCCTCGCCTCCCAATCACCCTCGCGCGCGTCTATTCTGCGCGGCGCGGGCGTGGAGCCCGTATTGGAGCCGGCCGATATTGACGAGCGCTCCCTCGAAGCCTCGCTCGCGGGCCACCCGCCGGCCGATATCGTGGCGGCCCTCGCCACCGCCAAGGCTGAAAAGGTGGCCGGGCGCTACCCCACCGAGCCCGTTATCGGCGGCGATTCCATGCTGCTGCTCGACGGCGAGCTACAAGGCAAGCCCCATACCGAGGAAGCCACCATTGAGCGCTGGCACCAGCAAGCCGGCCGCACAGCCGAGCTGCTGACCGGCCACTGCCTCATCTTTGGCGATAAGCGCCATGTGGAAACGTCCACCACCACGGTGCACTTTGCCCAGGCCAGCGATGCCGATATCGCAGCCTATGCCCACTCCGGCGAGCCTCTGCACTGCGCCGGTGCCTTCACCTTGGAGGCCATGGGCGGCTGGTTCATTGACCGCATCGAAGGCGATCCTTCCTCCGTTATCGGGCTCTCTCTGCCGGTGGTGCGCCGCGCGCTCTATGCCTTTGATCTGAACGTCTCTGATTTCTGGTAGCAGCGCGCGGGCGTCGCTACAGTGGGGTGACATGGAAATGAAAGACATGCTTGCCCCGAAACCCATTGAGCTGCCGGCCGATCCCGGCGCAGAGTCCACCTCGGATCTCGCCGCCGGCATTGTTGCCCACCCCGATTCCCCGCTGCTGTGGGCGCTCCTGGCGGAGCAGGAGCTCAAGGAGCAGGAAGGCTCTGAACCGTCCGCTTTCATCACCGCCTACGCCTACGCGCGCACGGGCTACCACCGCAGCCTCGACCGCCTGCGTGGCAATGGTTGGAAGGGTTGGGGCCCTGTCCCCTTCTCCCATGAACCGAACCAGGGAGTCCTACGCGCCATCGCCGCGCTCGGCCACGCCGCCAAGGCCATCGGCGAGGACGACGAATACGACCGCATTCGCCAGATGCTTTCCGACGCCGACCCAGACTCCGTCGCCACCCTCCTCGACTAATCCTGGAGTTCCCGCATGCCTGCCGTGACACCGCGCTGCCTACGCCGTTTCTCCGCTGCCGCACTGCTCACCGCTTCCGCGCCGTTCGCGCTGAGCGCCTGCGCTGCTCAGGAGGATTCTTCTTCCTCCCCAGCGCCGGTCTTTTCCAGCCAAGCACCTGCCGAGGACGAGTCCTCCAGCGGGGAGAATGCGGATTCCGCAGCAGCACCCTCCCCATCTGAGTCCACCGACGGGGACGAGGAGGAAACCACGCAGCAGCAGGAGAAGGGCAAGGACAGCGAGTGCACGGAGCTGCCCAACGACCCACGCAAGGTCTACGCCTCTGGCACGGCCCCCGGGCGCATGCCCGCCGATGACGGCAGCGATTTCAATTACTGGATCGCCGATATCGACAACTCCTATGACCCGTGCGCCACGATCAGCTGGATCATCTTCCGCGGCTCAATGGGTGACTTGAACGGTCCGGCGGGCACCGGCGCTTCGATTGCTGATGGCATAGCCTTTTACGTCAATGGCGCTCCGGCCAAGGACATGTCCATCTTCCACAAGGTAGAGAGCATCACCCCGGTCTCAGACAACGAGGTCGATTTCACGTGGGGAGAGCGCAGCCGCACCACCGCAGAGGGCATTACCGCCCACCACACTGTGCGCTTGCGGGCACAGGGCGATTCCCTCGAACCGGTATCCGGTGAAGTCGCGGAATTCAACAAGATGTGGGTTGACCTTCCCAGCTACCAGCTTGGCACCTACGACTAACTTTTAGGCCGGCACTTAAACGTCTCTGCCTGTAACAAAGCGCGCCCCAGCGGAATCCCGCCGGGGCGCTCGCCTTTGCTCGCTTAATTGCGCAAGCAGCTCATTACAGCGCTAGTCCATCTTGTCCAGGATATCGCCGGTGTTTTGGGCGATGCGCACGTTAGCCACCATGGCTTCCAGGAATAGCCTGATGGCGACCATGATTGCGTAGTAAATGACAGTGCTCAGTACCGCCAGGAAGATGAACGCAAAGATGCTTCCGAAGATGGCGGACGCGGAATCTTCCTGAATGCCATAAATGCCCATGCCGGTGGCGAACAAGAAGGCACCGAGGAGGTGAAGGATCCACATGATGCCACCAAGGATCATGGCAACCTTGTAGATTTCCTTCACGTGGGTAAGTGTCAGGAAGTGCTTGAACTCGAACTCAAAGAGTCCGCCCAATAGGCCGTCTTTCTTGCCCAAGCCCTTGAGGGCGTCACTCATCTGGTTCTTCTTATTACCGAGAGTCTGGCCGGAATCGGCAGTGGCATCGCCTGCTTGCGGGAACTGTCCGAATCCCTGGCTCGTGCCCTGCTGCTGGGTATAGCCGCCGAAAACCGGCCGATCGTTAGCGGACTGGGCGGAGCCGAATTGATCGCCGTTCGCAGCAGCGTCCGACGATGCCGAATCCGTAAATGGATTATGCGCACGGGAGGCAGCGCCCCCGCTTGGGGTGGAGGACTTCGAGGAGGCCCAGAAGTCAGAGGAGTTGCCCTCCGCGCTCGGCTTCGGGGAGGAAAGGTCACTCGAATTTCCAGGCTCACCAGGCTTATCGGTGTGGCCGAAAGACTTCGTCTCCTTGGCATCGGTAGAGCCGAATTCCTTAGTCTCATTCACCTCGGAGGCACCGGCGCCTTCGGCGCTTTTCGCAGCGTCCTCGGCGCGGTGACGCGGGGTTTCAGAAAAATCGCGCGGAGAAAAATCCTTCGGAAACCCGTCGGAGTTGAAATCATTATCAGCCATAATCTGGTCCTTAGAAAATGCTTTAGGGGGATGGTAGGAAAATGCCCCACGGTCACCCGTGGGGCCACTTGGCAGAATACAGCGTGCGCTAGGCGTTCGCGTCCTGAACGCGACGAATTGCCTCGGCGGCAACCTTTTCTTGGATGCCCATGTCTAGCTCGGAAGTGAAGCCAACACAGGAGCAGTTGATCTCGCCGAGGACATAGGTGTCGGTGCCATCGGGGGCATCGTCAAGCATGAAGTCCGCGGTCCAAATTAGCGGAACGTCCTTGGTATCGCCGAGCTTCTCTGCGATAACGGGGCGAGCCTTCTCGAACATCTCGAGCAACTCCGGCCAAGATTCCGGCTTATCGTAGGTGTACTTTGCGCCGGAGAAGAGCGTGGCAGAGAAGTTGTCGCCGCCTTCCGCTGGCTTTTTGTGCACGATGAATACCGGCTCATCTCCCACGAGGAGAATACGGATTTCACCTTCCACAATGCGCGGCATAAAGCGCATGTCCACCAGCATGCCGTTATCGCCCTCAATGTACTGGTCGCAGAAGTCCATGAAGGCGCCCAGCTTATAATCGTGGGTCTGGTTATCTACTGCCTCGGTGCACTTCAGGGCGGTGTCGAGCGGGAGCGCGGTGCCCGGTTCTACGGACTGGGCAAGCTCCTGGTCCGCAAGGCGCACGCGCCAGATGCCCTCACCGGTGGAACCGCGGTTCTGCTTGAGTACGCGCTCGCCATAAGACAGCGAGGTGGGGAAAGTATTGTGCAGCTCTTCTACCTCGTAGTACGCGGCGGTATCGTCCGGCACCAGAGGGGTGTCATTGAGCTTGACCAGTGCATCTTTGGCGCCGTAGGCCATCATGTCCGCCGGAGTGGACATGCCTACCAGGCCGGCGTCTGCCAGCTTGGTGAGCAATTCGAAATAGCCCTTTTCGCCACCGGGGATATTGCCTGGGTTCACACGAGAGATATAAGCATCAAAGTTTTCAGAAACCTGGGCGTAGATCTCCTCTGCCTTGTCTGGGTGGAAGTAGATGACCTCCGCATCCCAGCCTTGTTCCTTGATCGCATTGACGATCGGCATGGTGTCCTTACGGTGACCATCTGCGCCTTTATCGGAGCCGCCCTCTACCTCAAATACAACGATTGCCTTGTGCACTAGCAGTTCCCTTCTTAGGTGGTGTTCATAGCACGTTGTCGCACCATATCCGTAGTTTATCCCAGTTTTTCCTCCCCCGCGCGGCCAACTGCCCCCTCTGACTAACCCCGCCGGCCGGCGCCCCTATTTCCCTGGCGGAGCCCTGTATCACACACCACAGGAATAATCCCCGAGTGATCACCACGGGAAAATTCGGGTTAAAGTGGTGGGAGCAAATTACTAACCCTTATAGGAAAGGCAGGCGGACAGTGGCTGACGTTGATCCCTATCCCCCATTTCAGGAATACGCACACCCCGAGCGCCTCGTGTCTGCACCGTGGCTGTCCGCACGCCTAGGCATCAAGGGCCTGCGCGTCATCGAGGTCGATGAAGACTCGCTCCTCTATGACATTGGCCATATCCCCACCGCCACCCGCATCAACTTCCGCACGGAGCTATTGAGCCCACTTACTCGCGATTTCATCGATGGCAAAGAGTTCACTGCCTTGATGCGAGACAAGGGCATTAATGCCGACGATACGATCGTCCTTTATGGCGATAAGTCCAACTGGTGGGCCGCCTACGCCCTGTGGGTATTTACCCTCTTTGGCCACAAGGATGTTCGCCTGCTCGATGGCGGCCGCAATGCCTGGATGGCCGAGGAACGCGATACTTCCTTCATGGTGCCGGACTTCCCCGAATCCGAATACCCCGAGGTAAGCCGCGATGATTCCGTCCTGCGTGCCTTCGTAGACCAGGTGCGCGAGTCCGAAGGAGCGCTCGTGGATACCCGCTCCCCAGAGGAGTTTGCGGGCGAGGCCACCGAGCACGATCCCAATGGCGATTCCGCCTACGGCACCACCATGCGCCACGGCCACATCCCGGGCGCCATTAACCTCGAGTGGGACCGTTCCAACTATCCCAACTCCTGCTTCCGCTCGGCCGAGGAGCTCAAGGTCAACTACGGAATGTTGGAGCCTGAATCTGCAACGATCCTCTACTCCCACGTAGGTGCGCAGGCCGCGCACACCTGGTTTGTGTTGACGCATCTTTTGGGATTCACAAAGACGCAGGTCTACGATGGTTCGTGGTCTGAGTGGGGCAATATGGTGAAAATGCCGATTGAGCGTTAACTTTTTCGGTTTCGCCACATAAACCCATATCCGGCAGGGATGTGGGTTTATTTTTGTTCAAAAACATCCCCACTCGCGTGCGTGAAAATTAACTCATGCTTTTGTGTGCAAGAATAGATTGCGTATTCAACCTAATGTGTTCAGGAGGTTGCTGCCGTGGCAGTAGAAACCAAAAAGATCTCTAAGGTTCTCGTGGCGAACCGCGGTGAGATCGCCGTTCGCGTGATCCGCGCGGCCCGCGACGCTGGCATTGCCTCCGTCGCCGTCTACGCCGAGCCAGACGCCCAGGCACCTTTTGCCTCGCTTGCCGACGAAGCCTTTGCCCTCGGCGGCACCACTTCTGCCGAGTCTTACCTCGTCTTTGACAAGATTCTGGACGCCGCAGAAAAGTCCGGCGCCGATGCCATCCACCCCGGCTATGGCTTCTTGTCTGAAAACGCCGACTTTGCCCAGGCCGTCATCGACGCCGGCCTGACCTGGATCGGCCCCTCCCCCGAGTCCATCCGTGACTTGGGCGATAAGGTTACCGCGCGGCACATCGCCGAGCGTGCCGAAGCCCCCATGGCCCCAGGCACCAAGGATCCGGTAGCCGGCGCTGATGAGGTGCAGTCCTTCGCCATGGAATACGGCCTGCCCGTAGCCATTAAAGCTGCCTTTGGCGGCGGCGGCCGCGGCATGAAGGTCGCCTACTCCGCAGAGGAAATCCCGGAGCTTTTTGAATCCGCCACCCGTGAGGCGACTTCCGCCTTCGGTCGCGGCGAGTGCTTCGTAGAGCGTTACCTGGACCGAGCCCGCCACGTCGAGGCCCAGGTACTGGCGGATAAGCACGGCAACGTAGTCGTCGTCGGCACGCGCGATTGCTCCCTGCAGCGCCGCTTCCAAAAGCTGGTCGAAGAAGCCCCGGCTCCTTTCCTCACTGATGAGCAGCGCGCCTCCATCCACGAGTCCGCCAAGCGCATCTGCCGCGAGGCCGGCTACTACGGCGCAGGCACCGTGGAATACCTAGTAGGCGCCGATGGCCTCATCTCCTTCCTTGAGGTCAATACCCGCCTGCAGGTGGAGCACCCAGTGTCCGAGGAAACTACCGGTCTCGATCTCGTGCGCGAGCAGTTCCGCATCGCTGAGGGCCACGAGCTCTCGCTCAAGGAAGACCCCACCCCGCGTGGCCACGCCTTCGAGTTCCGCATCAACGGCGAGGATGCCGCGGCGAACTTCATGCCAGCTCCTGGCACCATCGTGAAGTACTCCGAGCCAGCGGGTCCGGGTGTGCGCGTTGATTCCGGCGTCGTCCAGGGCTCCGTTATTGGCGGCCAATTCGATTCCATGCTGGCCAAGCTCATCGTCTGGGGCCCAGACCGCGAGACCGCGCTGCGTCGCTCCGCCCGCGCCCTGTCCGAGTACACGGTGGAGGGCCTGCCCACCGTTATCCCGTTTGACCAGGCTGTCGTTGCTGACCCCGCCTTCGCTGCAGAAGACGGCAACTTCGGCGTCTACACCAAGTGGATCGAAGAGGAATGGGATAACCAACTGCCCGCCCACGATGAGTCCACCGATGCCGAAGCCGCCGACGCAGAGCCTCCCCAGGTGCACACCGTGGAAATCGATGGCCGCCGCATCGAGGTTGCCCTCCCTGCCTCCTTCGGCGCCAATGGAACCCCACGCAAAAAGAAGAAGCGCAAGGGCTCCAGCGCCAAGGCCGCTGTATCCGGCGATGCCGTTACCTCCCCGATGCAGGGCACGGTCATCAAGGTCAACGTCGAAGAAGGCCAAGAGGTCACCGAGGGCGAGGTCCTCCTCGTGCTCGAGGCCATGAAGATGGAAAACCCCGTCAAGGCACATAAGGCCGGCACCGTTACCGGCTTGGCCGTGGAAACAGGCGCTTCTACCACCAAGGGCAGCGTACTGCTGGAAATCAAGTAGCCTGCCCCGCTAGCCTTGGAAGAATGACTGATTCTTCTCTCGGCGTGCGCTTGGCCAAGGAAGAGGACCGCGACTATCTTGCGGGCCTCTTCCCTTCTTCTATTGCGGACTGGTCCCCGATTGTGGACGGCGGGGTCATCGCCCTGCCCATGGCCGCCAACGAGGACCCGACCGTTGCTCCCCGCGGCGCCGCGCTCCTGCGCTACTATCCCGCCGCCGACAAAGGCCCAGCTTTCTTAGGCGATCCCTCGGCCCACCCGCTTGACGACGCCACCTGGCTTACCCCCTTCGACCCCGAAGACATTCCCGAGCTCATCGTCTCCAGCGATGACCCCGCCGCCCGCGAGTTGCTTATTGCCAACGCCATCGACCTCGCGGCCGAGCAGACTGCCCCCGGCATCTCTTCCGCTGAGCCCTTGCCCGGATTTGAAGAGCTCGACCCCGGTAAGTTCTTCCGCCGCTTCTAGCTCGCCCCTAGGTCCGGCCGCCCTCCTGCTAACCTAGCTACGATGCTGAAAATAGATGCAACTTATGGACATTCCACCGCTTTAGGGCGCCTGAATCGCACCTTCGACGCCGGTCGCGTATACGGCTTGAAGGGCCCCAATGGTGCGGGTAAATCTACGCTGCTGCAGACGTTGAGCGGCGAGATTGCCCCACTCGAGGGCACCGTTACCATCGACGGCACCGGGCCCGGCAGCGCAGAGGCCGCCGGCTCCGTCATCGCAGTCGCGGACCCGGTCTTCTTGCCCGACCTCACCGTCGGCGAGCACTTCACCCTGCTTTCGCGCCGCTCCGGCGTGGACTTTGCCGAGGTCCATGAGCTCTGGGCTATCGACGACGCCATCCGGAACTCCGCGGTCAGCGACCTTTCTTCTGGTCAGCGCCAACGCGTCTACCTCGCCGCCCAGCTCTATCAGCCTGCCAAGACTCTGCTTATCGACGAACCCGGGCGCCACCTTGACCACACCTGGACCACCTTCCTGGCCGAGGAGCTGCGCCACCTCGCCGCCGAGGGCCGTTGTGTAGTGCTGGCCTCCCACTCCCCGGCCATCTTCGATGCCTGCGACGAGGTGGTGGAGATTTCATGAAGCTTTTATCTCAAGCCTCTTCAGCCCTCTATTACGCCTTTATCGCGGCGCTAATCGCGAGCGTCAGTGTCTACGCTTGGCAGAATGCCGCCGAGGTTTTGCCCTCGCTCGCGCAACGCACAGCCGCGTCTCTTCCCGCCACCGCGACCATTGGCGCTGCGTTCGGCTCCCTCGCCCTCATCGTTCTTCTTGAAGCGCTCTATCCGCTGCGCAGCCTTTCGCTCAGCCGGTGGGTCTATGTGGACAGGCCGCGGGGGCGTATGCGGGGCGTCGATAAGCTGTCCATTGCCCAGCTCGCCGGCGTGAGCCTCCTCGGCCTAGCCCTGTGCACGTCGCTGCGCCTTCCGCTCTATGCGGCGATGGCCCTCCCCTTGCTGCGCATAGCGCTCGGCTGGCGTTCCTTCGACCTCGCCTCGCTTCTTCGTGCGGGCCGCACCCGTGCCGTCGGCTCGTCTTCCTTTGGGCTTTTGGATTCTGAGGTTTCTGCCGATGCCATTGCCTCCCAGTCGGCGCGCCTGCGCCCCAGCTCGCGCGCCACGGCGTCGCCCAGCCGCCTCTTTTTCCGGCGCCTATACCGCCGCTGGTACATCCCGCTCGGCGCGGTAGCTGTCATCGGCCTCACCCTAGGCCTTGTCCCACAACTCGGCAGCCTGGGGCTCATGGGATTCGCTGCCGCATGGACCATCGTCAGCGCCGCCACCGGCCGCGCCGCATCCTTTGGCCGCATCATCGACGGAACCTGGCCCGACTGGGGACTTCCCTTGACCGCGACAGCCGGTGCCGCCGTTCTCGGTACCGCCTTCATCGCCGCCGTGTGGAAGCTGCCTGTACTCGTACTCGCCGCGTGCTGTTTAGGACTTACCTATGCCTCTTTCAAGCGCTCCCGCCCAGCGCGAGTGACCACTATGAACATCATCGACACCGGCGGATTCGGTGCTTCATTCTCCCCCGAAGTCTTCGGTTACTTCCTGCGCGGTGGCTACGGCATTGCGGCCATAGCTGTGGTCCTCTTTTTCTAGTCGCCCTGCACTTTCCCCAGGTACGTCACTTCAATAAGTTGCACATACCTGGGGATTTCTTTTGAGCTTTATTCTGTATTACCTCACATAACACAGTTTGTGTTACCATAAGTAATACAGACTAAAGATTGGAGGTGACAGATGTTCATTAACCTCAACCCCGATTCAGATGTCCCCGTCTTCCAACAAATCCACGATGAATTAGTACTGGCCATAGCTCGCGGCCAGCTCTCTGATGGCGACAAGTTAGATCCTGTCCGCCGCGTCGCCAAAGATATAGGCATCAACCCGGCCACCGTAAAGAAGGCGTACGACCTCTTGGTCTCTGACGGCCTCATTGAAACCGCCGGCCGCTCCGGCTCCATCGTCAGACCCGGCGCTCACACCGAGGCTCAAGAAAGACAACTAGCTGAGCAATTAGGCCGAGTAGTTGCGCTCGCCCGTGCCCAAGGCTTTAGCCCAGATGAGCTCCACACCCACCTCAGCTCCACTCTTAAACACTTGGAAGTATCGTCATGATTTTCGCCCTCTTAATGGCCGCCACAACTCTCGCAATTACTTGGATTATGGCCAAAGCCCCCTCCCTTGCCTCACCCGGCACACCGCTCGGTGTGCGCGTGCCAAAGGACTACCTTTCCGATAGTGCAGTTACCTCTGCTCTTGCTGGATACAAGGTCCATACTTGGGGCTGCGGCATCGCGGCAACAATTCTGTCCCTCTTTGCCTGGAAATTGCCACTCCTCGCCGCCGTACCGTCCCTCTTGGTGACGCTCGGCGGCTTGTGGGCCTACATCTCTCAACGCCGCCGCATCATCGCGGCGAAAAAGACCGGCGGTTGGTTCGACGAGGTCGAAACCACCATCGCTGCTCGTGTTTCCACCACCGCCATTGGCACACCCGAATTCGAAGGCATCCCCACGCCGACTTTTCCGTGGATAACAATGCTCGCCTCGCTGTTGTGCATCGCGGCCGGTGCCATCATCACCTCTTCCCACTGGTCCGATATTCCTGACCCCGTTCCAGTGCACTGGAATTCTTCCATGGAGGCGGATAATTGGAGCGAAAAGAATATCGGCAGCGTATTTTCTATCTCCTTCATCGCCTTAGGAATGCTCTTGCTTTTCGCCATCATCTGCTCTTTTATCGCACATAGTGAGGTATCCCCACGTTCAGAACGCAGCATTAAAGCTCGGCTGCGCAACGAGGCCAACCTCGCCTTCACGAATACCGGAATGGGAGTTCTCACCCTGCTCATGTGTGCCGGCATGGCCTTCATGCAAGTAACCGGCCCTGTACCGCAATTTCAGCGATTCAACGGCGCCGCCGTTATCACGATGTTGGTGCTTACCATCGGTGGCAGCATCGGACTGGTTGCATTTCTTCTCTACAAACAATCTCAATTATCTGAGCAACTGCGTGGAATCCGCTTTCCCGATGAAGACAAAGAATCACCGGACAATGACCACCTCTATAAATGGGGCGTTATGTACTACAACCCGGAGGATCCGGCGGTACTAGTGGATAAGCGCTTCGGCACAGGCGTGTCGTTCAACTTCGCCCGCTGGCAAGCCAAGGCATTCCTTATCATCACGCTTCTGGTTCTGGTCGGCTCAATAGCGCTACCTTTCCTACTAGGCTGAAAATTTTAGCCCTCCCCGCTGAATCAAGATTTTCGTCCATATAAACCACCGATTTCGTCGACGGTTTTGGTGGTTTATATGGACGAAAATCGCGAAAAGCCGCCTACAGACAGCACAGCGCCCCGCTTCCTAGAGGTTTGCTCGAAGGAAGCGGGGCGCTGGCGTCAGTCAGTTAGTTGATAACGGCGATGAGGTCGCCGCCTTCCACCTTGGTGGCCTGGCCGATGGCTACACGCTCGACCACACCATCCTTGGTGGCGGAGATGGATGCTTCCATCTTCATCGCCTCGATGACGGCGATTTGATCGCCGGCCTTCACCTCGTCGCCAGGCTTGGCGGTGGGGTTGACCACGCCGGCGAATGGTGCGGCGACGTGTCCCTCGTTGGAGGGGTCGGCCTTTTCTACGGTAGCGACCGTGGATTCGGCGTTCTCGTCGCGGACCTTCATCGGGCGAATCTGGCCGTTGACGTTGAGAACCACGTTACGCATGCCCTTTTCGTCCGGCTCGCCCACGGCGTCGAGGCGCACCACGACCTGTTTGAGGTCGGCGCGATCGGTGGAGTCCTCCGGGAAGAAGTGGACGACCTTTTCTTCGCCTTCGGTAAGACCATAGAAGAAGGTGGTATCCGTCAATGCTTCCGTGTTGCCGTACTTGCGGCGGAACTCGTTGAATTCCTCGAACTGCTTCGGGAACAGGAGGCGGTTCAGGCTGGCGCGGCGCTCATCCGAGTTATCGGATTCCAGATGCGGCTGTTCTTCCGCAGGGACCTCGCTCACCTTGGCGCCGGTTTCCTCGCGGCCATCGAGCACCTTATCGCGCAGCTCCGGCCAACCGCCCGGAGGGGTACCGAGCTGGCCGCGGAGGAACTGGTTGACCGAGTCCGGAATATCGAACTTGGTCGGGTTGGCAGCGAAGTCCTTCGGGTCTACGCCTGCACCGACAAGGTGAAGGGCGAGGTCGCCCACAACCTTGGAAGATGGGGTGACCTTGGTCGGGCGGCCCAGCATCTCGTTGACTGCTGCATAGGTATCCTCGATGACCTCGAAGCGGTCCGCCAAGCCAAGGGCAGCGGCTTGGGCACGCAGGTTGGACAGCTGGCCGCCTGGAATCTCGTGCTTGTAGACGCGACCGGTCGGGCCAGGGATACCGTTCTCAAACGGGGCGTAGAGCTGGCGCACGGCCTCCCAGTAGGGCTCGAGATCCGATACGGCCTGCAGGTCGATGCCGGTATCGCGCTTGGACTGAGAGAATGCTGCAATAAGGGCGGACAGCGACGGCTGCGAGGTGGTACCGGCCAACGGCGCGGAGGCGCCGTCGACGATGTCGGCACCGGACAAGGCGGCCGCATAGTAGGTTGCCATCTGGCCGCCCGCGGTATCGTGCGTGTGCACGTGCACCGGCAGGTCAAATTCCTTGCGCAGCGCCATAACCAGCTTGGAAGCGGCCTCAGGGCGGAGCAGACCGGCCATGTCCTTGATGGCAAGGATATGGGCTCCGGACTCTACAATCTGCTCGGCCAGCTTGAGGTAGTAATCCAGCGTGTACAAGTTCTCCTTCGGCGAGGCAAGGTCACCGGAGTACGCCATGGCCACCTCAGCAACGGTGGTATTGGTCTCGAGTACGGCATCGATGGCGGGGCGCATCTGAGAGACGTCGTTAAGTGCGTCGAAGATGCGGAAGACGTCCACGCCGGACTTGGCTGCTTCCTGGACAAAGCCACGGCAGACCGAATCTGGGTACGGGGTATAGCCCACGGTATTGCGGCCGCGCAGGAGCATCTGGATGTTCTGGTTCGGCATGGCCTCACGCAGCAAGTCCAAGCGGACCCACGGATCCTCGTGGAGGAAGCGCATGGCGACGTCATAAGTCGCACCGCCCCAAGCCTCAACGGAGAAGAGGTTCGGAGTCATGCGCGCTACGGCCTCGGCCGCAGAAACCAAAGCAGTGCCACGAACGCGGGTGGCCAACAGGGACTGGTGGGCGTCACGGAAGGTGGTATCCGTAACCATCAGCGCATCCTGCTGGCGGATCTTCTCCGCCCACTTTTGCGGGCCAAACTCGAGCAGATCATCGCGGGAGCCGCGCGGGAGCGGTTCGGAAAGGTCCAGCTCGGGGAGCTTATCAAAGGGGCGCAGCGCCGTCGGGCGCGTACCGTTGGGCTTATTAACGGTGGTCTCCGCGATGTATTCGAGGATGCGACCAGACTCGTCGACTGCCGGCGGAGCCTTGAGCAGATGCGGGTGTGCGTTGATGAATCCGGTGTCCACGCGGGTCTGAGTGAAGTGCGGTTCGCGCAACAGAGCGCGCAGGAAGCCGATATTGGTGGCCACGCCGGAGACGGTGAACTCGTTGAGCGCACGCTGGGCGCGCTGCACAGCCTGTTCGAAAGTGGCTCCGCGGCAGGTCATCTTCACCAGCAGAGAGTCGAAGTTGGGCGAAACCTCTGCGCCCACGGAAGTTGCACCGTCTAGGCGCACGCCGGCGCCGCCCGGCGAACGATACGCGGTCAGCGTGCCGGTATCGGGACGGAAGCCGTTATTCGGGTCCTCGGTGGTGATGCGGCACTGCAGGGCAGAACCGGTGATGGAAATCTTGTCTTGGGCGAGGTGAATATCTTCCAGCGATGCGCCGGCCGCGATATTCATCTGGGCCTTGACGATGTCTACGCCGGTGATTTCCTCGGTCACGGTGTGCTCCACCTGCACACGCGGGTTCATCTCGATGAAGACGTGGTTGCCACGCTCATCGACGAGGAATTCCACGGTACCCGCACCCTCGTAATTGATGTGCTCACAGAACTTCACCGCATCCTGGCAAATGCGGTCACGCAGCTCGGAATCCAGCGACGGCGCCGGCGCAATCTCTACCACCTTCTGGTGGCGGCGCTGCACCGAGCAGTCGCGCTCGAAGAGGTGAACCACGTTGCCCTGGCTATCGGCCAGAATCTGCACCTCGATGTGCTGTGGTTTAATGACCGCAGTCTCCAGGTACACGCTGCCGTCACCGAACGCCGCCTCCGCCTCGCGCGAAGCCTCGGCCGCCTTTTCGCGCAGCTGATCCTCGGATTCCACGAAGCGCATGCCGCGCCCGCCGCCACCGGCGACAGCCTTAACGAAGACAGGAAAGTTAAAGTCCTTGGAGTATTCCACCAGCTTATCGACGTCCGTCGATGGCTCGGAATCCTGCAAAGTCGGCAGCCCAGCTTCCTTCGCCGCACTAACTGCAGCCGCCTTATCACCGGTGAGATCCAAAGTCGTTGGGGTCGGACCAATGAACTTGATGCCATTGTCCTCACACGCACGAGCAAGATCCGCGCGCTCCGAAAGGAATCCATAGCCGGGGTAAATGGCATCCGCTTCAGCCTTCTTGGCAGCGCGAATGATTTCATTAATGTCGAGATAAGCCTTTACCGGCTGTCCCTCATTACCGATGCGGACAGCCTCATCCGCGAAGGCGCGGTGGAAGGAGTTTCGATCTTCGCGAGGATAGACCGCGACGGTCTTTGCCCCAGTCTCAAAGGCAGCACGGAATGCACGCACGGCGATTTCGCCACGGTTGGCTACCAGAATCTTTTTGAACGATGGAAGCGCGGGATTAGCCACTTCTGTGTTCCTTTCAACTCGGAAGGCGCTGAAATACAACGTCTCCACTCGGGTGATCCGTATCTCAGTTTAGAGATCGAAACCTTCCTTGTCTGCCCATTTTCAAGCGGAGTTCGCCACACCGACCAGCGATTAAAGCAACGTCTGAGAGATTTCTACAGCCCGACCAGTAATAACGCGCTTGACCTTCCTGTAAATGTTGTAAATTTTTGGTTCAACAAAATATGCAGCGGGGACACCTGCCAGACCAACCCGCTTCGTATTGACCAGATTCATAAACACCTATATGGTTACCCACATAGGTGGTTAACCCATACACCAGAAAGGGAGTCATATGCCACGAATTAGAGAGGCCGCAGCATGAGTGACACCCGGCCTATTTACCAGCAACTGGCAGGAGGAATCAGGGACATGATTATTTCCGGCGAACTCCCAGAGGGAGAACGCGCCCCTAGCACCAATGAACTTTCGGCTTTCCATTCCGTCAATCCCACTACCTCCGCCAAGGCACTGACCGTCCTCTTCGAGGAAGGGCTGCTGGAAAAACGCCGCGGCTTGGGCATGTTTGTACGCGAAGGCGCGCGCGAGAAGGTTCGCCATCAACGCCAAGAATCACTCAGGGAAGACTTCATCGTTCCCCTCCTGAAAGAAGGAGCCGCGCTGGGCTTAAGCGCCAGCGACATCGCCGACCTCATCGAAGCCGAAGGAGACCATCATGACGCACCTTAAGTTGAAGAACGTCACCTGCAAGCGCCGCCTGCACGTGCCACACCTCGATCTCAACGCCGGCATGTACGGGCTGATCGGCCCCAATGGCGCCGGCAAGACCACGCTCTTGCGTGCGGTAGCGGGATTCCTTCCTACCAAGGGCAGCATCGATACCCCACAGGTGGGGATCGCGCGCACCGGCGCCGATATTCTGCTCTCCGGTTCCACTGTGCGCCAGCACCTGCGCGCCGCAGAGCACGTACGCGAGGGATTCGCCGTGGGGTATGCGGAGGAGCTGTTGGATAAGATGGGCATCGATAAGCGCAGCAAGAACCGCTCTTTGAGCACCGGCCAGCGCCAATTGGTTGCCTGTGCCACTGCCCTGGCAGCGCGCACGCCGGTCACCCTCCTCGATGAGCCCTTCAATGGCTTGGATGCGCCGACTCGCACGCGCCTGCGTGAGCTCATCATCGCCCATGCCGCCGCCACCCCGGATTGGCTGCTCGTGCTTTCTTCCCACCGCGCGGAAGACCTCGTGGGGCTGATTGACCAGGTCATTACCGTGCAGGAAGGCACGGTCAACGGGCCCACAGATCTTGAATCCCAACGGCCGCACTACCCCGTGCTCACGGGCAACGCAAAGGACGTTGAGCAAGCCCTCGCGCTTGCCGACGCCCTGCCTCTCCACCAATCCTCGCTTGGCTCGACCACCAAAGTTAATGCTTGGTCCCCGGTACCGTTTCCGGACGATACCGTGAACGCCGCTCAAATCACCGTCTCCTACCTTGACGACGGCCAGCTCATTGATTCCCTTGTTTCCCGCGCCCATGAATCCGCCCGCACCCCACATGAGGAGTCCTAAAATGTCCCTGCTGAAGACCTTTAATCTCAACGCTGCAAAGACACTTATCGCCGTTAGCGTTATCGTCGCATTGCTGTGGAGCGTGCCTAATTTTCTACCCTCCGACCAAGCAACGATTAGCGCTAACCCTGCTGGCTGGGGGATTCTCGCCGTATTCGTTTGGGGTCTCTACTGCGCCTTCACAGCAACAGAATACCGGGCCTTTCGCGGCCTGGGAATGCGCCCACGACAGTGGCTGCTTAGCATGCACGCGACGCTCTGGCTCGCTGCGTTCGTATTCGGCGCCATTGCTTGGCTGACCTATTATGTCGCGCTACGTGCCGGCGTGGACATACACTCTTCCTGGGTTATCCTTCCTGGCAATTCCGGTCTCAGGCCTCTTTTCGCTCGAGTAGCGACCTTGGGAAGCTTCATGTGCGGTCACCTACTCACCGGATACATCGGCACACTCATCGGTGTGGTTGTAAGTAGCGCAAACCAAAGCTCCCTATTCGTTCGGCTCCTGCTAATCGCCGGCATCATCGTCGGCCTATTCCTAGCGGATGGCATTGTGATTACTCTCGTTGAATCTTTTGGAGCTATAGAAATCGGTGCCCCATGGCCCGGCATGTTTTTCTTCGCTGGTTTAGCTGCCCTTATCTGCACCGCAGCAATTCACCTCCTAGCACGGCGTACCCAGCCATAGCCCGACCACAGGAAAGCCACGACAAGTATGTCAGCTCCCCCGCTCCGGCCAACTTGACGGTGCCGGAATTTGGGGGAGCTGACGCGTTTTAAAAGGACTTCGGCGGAACCGAGCCCAAGAATTAGCTACTTTAGGGCTCGCGCAATACTTCGCCGCCGCAGTCACCATGCCCTACCAACCGTTCCTATCGATGGCTGAGGAAACCCGCTACGACATCGACCTTTTGTGCAACTACTTTGGCACCGGTTTCGAAACCACCGCGCAACGCTTGGCTACCCTCCAGCGCCCGGGCCTTAACGGCGTGCCCTTTTCCTTCATCCGCACTGACCGCGCCGGAAATATCTCCAAGCGCCAATCCTCCACCGCCTTCCACTTCGCCCGCTCGGGTGGTTCTTGCCCGCTGTGGGTAGTCCACCGCGCCTTTGAAACGCCCAACCGCATCACCCGCCAGGTAGCCGCCATGCCGGATGGCCATGCCTTCCTGTGGATAGGTCGCTTTGTGCAAGGAACCGCAAAATCTTGGGGAACCCCTCGCAAGGAATTCGCCGTAGGCTTAGGCTGCGATATCTCTGAAGCCGACCGCATTGTCTACGCCGATGCTCTTAATCTAGACTTATCCGCCGCCACCCCTATCGGCCCTGGTTGTACCGCTTGCCCGCGCGAACATTGTCCCCAGCGTGCCCTTCCACAAGCAGATCGCCCCATCCAGGTTTCACTCAATCGCACCGCTGAGCATTCCTACTCCACCTTTTAAAACGCATGCAAAAGCGCCCACCCTAGGCTGGTTACTAAAGGCGGGCGCAAAAGAAAGGAAAAGATCGCTTACTCCAGGTCGTCGTGAGCCACGAGGCGTCGCGCAGCCTCGGTGATGGTGCCGGACAGGGACGGGTAAACGGCGAAGGAATCAGCCAACTGGTTTACGGTGAGCTGGTTGGTCACGGCCATAGCGATGGGCAGGATGAGCTCGGAGGCGGTCGGCGCGACGATGACGCCGCCGATAACGCGGCCAGAGGTGGCGCGGCAGAAGAGCTTGACAAAGCCGTGCTGTAGCGAGCGCATCTTGGCGCGCGGGTTAGTCTTGAGCGGCATGGTGATGGTGCGGGCGGCTACCTCGCCTGCCTCGATTTCTGCCTGGGTAAAGCCTACGGCTGCGATCTCTGGGCGGGTGAACACGGCGTTGGCCACGGTCTTCAGGCGCAGCGGAGAAACGCCCTCACCCAAGGCGTGGTACATGGCCACGCGGCCCTGCATTGCAGCGACGGAAGCCAGCGGGAAGAGGTCAGAGCAGTCACCAGCGGCATAGATGCCGGCGATATTGGTGCGGGAGACGCGGTCGACCTGAATGTGGCCGGACTTTGCGGTTTCCACGCCAACGTTCTCCAGCTTGAGGTCCTGAGTATTCGGGATGGAGCCGATGGACATGATGACGTGGGAGCCGGTGATTTCGCGGCCGTCCTGCGTGGTGACCAGGACGTTGCCGTCCTCGGTGCGGTTGACGGTTTCCACGCGGCAGTTCTTTTCCAGTTCCACGCCGCGCTCGCTCAGCACGGTCTCGAGAACGTCGGCCGCGTCGGCGTCGTCATGCGGCAAAATGCGGTCGCGGGAGGCAACCATGGTGACCTTCACGCCCAGCTCAGCGAAGGCGGAGACGAACTCGGCACCGGTGACGCCGGAACCGACGACGATGAGGTGCTCCGGCAGCTCGGTGAGGTTGTAGACCTGCTGCCAGGTAAGGATGCGCTCGCCATCCGGCTGAGCGCCGGGGAGAATACGAGGGGTGGCGCCGGTGGCCACCAAGACGAGATCTGCGTTAATGGTTTCCTCGTGGCCGTCCTCGTTGAATACGGCAGTGACCTTGTGGCCGCCGAAGGCATCGGCTTCCTGGTCCTCTGGGAAATAGCCGCGGCCATCGATAACGCGTGCGCCCAGGGATTCCACGGTGGCGCGGATATCGGAGGACTGCTTGCTTGCCAGATCCTGCACGCGCTTATTCAGTGCGGTCAAGGAAAGATGGGCCTGGCCAATGCCCTGGTTAAGTTCCATATCCTCGGCACGGCGCAGGTCGGTTTTAATATTGGCACCAGCGATGAAGGACTTGGAAGGAACACAGTCCAAGATAACGCTGTTGCCGCCCATGCCCTGGTCTTCAATAATGGTGATTTCTGCACCATATTTAGCACCTGCCAACGCTGCCTCATAGCCGGCCGGGCCGCCGCCGATGATGACGATTCGCTTGGTCTGGTTCAACACGCACTTGCTCCTTTATAGGCTCCACAGTAAAAGTCGCCTACGAGTTTAACGTGTAGAACCTTTCAGCGCGTTAGTCTGTCTCCGCGTTCTCCCCTATGAACTGCTCAACCACGGCGCCAAAGAGCTTGATGCCCACGCCAATAGCCCGCTCATCCACGATGAGATCGCCCATGTGCAGGTCATGCTGCTCGCCCTCGCCGGACCAGCAACCAAGCCGCGCCATGGAACCGGGGACCTTTTCTAGGTACCAGGAAAAGTCCTCGCCGCCGGAGGACTGCGGGGCTTGTACGACGGCCTGCGGGTCGATGGATTGGGCTGCGGAGGCAAGCAGGGCGGTTGCGACGTCGTCGTTAAGCACCGGCGGAACGCCGCGGTTATAGGTCAGCTCGTGCTCTACGCCTACCGGCGCAAGGATTTGATCCACCAGCTCGGTAAAGAGGCTTTGCATATCGCGCCAGATGCCAATATCGGCCGTGCGCATGGTGCCGGTTAGGCTGCCAGTCTCCGGAATGGCATTGGGCGCATAGCCAGAATTGACCTGGCCAAAGACCAAAACGGTGCCGGTACGCGGGTCAACGCGGCGCGAGAGCAGCGCGGGCAGTTCGGTAATGACCTTTCCTAGGGCATACACAACGTCGGCCGACAGGTGCGGCCGGGAGGTATGCCCGCCTGGGCCCTTGATATTGAGCTCCACCACGTCGGTAGCAGAAGTGATAGCCCCGGCGCGGATACCGATGCGCCCCACGCGCAGCTTGGGCTCGGCGTGGATGGCAAAAATGGAATGCACACCTTCCAGCGCGCCCCATTCGATAACGTCGGTTGCGCCGCCGACCCATACTTCCTCGGCCGGTTGGAAGATGACTCGAATACCCAGCGGCAGGTCGTGGACGCGCTGAAAATCCGCCAATGCGCAGGCCAGGCCCAGCGCCACGGTCGTATGCACATCGTGGCCGCAAGCATGCATCTTGCCGGGAACCTCGGAGGTATATTCCAGGCCGGTGACCTCGGTGACTGGCAGGGCATCGATATCGGCGCGGAAGGCCAGCCGGCCTAGCTCCGTATCGGGGCCGATGTCGACCATGAGACCGGTCTGTGGGAAGCGCTGTGGCTCCAGACCATAGTCCTGCAAGACGGTGGCTAGGAAGTTGGTGGTTTCCACCTCTTGGTTCGCGGTTTCCGGGTGGCGGTGGATATGGCGCCGCCACGCGATGACCTCCGCACGGTGGGCATTGAACCACTCGTTGATGAATTCCGAGATCATCCGCGTGCCTTCCCTGTCGTTGAAATACGTCTGGGTGCAAAGTCTACAACTAGACCATGCGGTTCAGTAACTCAGGTGGTGATGCGGGGTGCTCTAGCTCAAGGCGCCATTCCACGTGGCGGCAAACCGACGCCGGTCCACGTATCCCCGCGGGAAAGGCGCGACGTCCTCGGCGACGACCACCGCGGAATCAGCCAAGTGCCCTTCCACCACGTCCCCGCCGGCCGGCAGCAGTACCGCCGGCGGGATTTCTAGAGCCAAGGCCAGCTTATATACCGTAGACAGCTGCGGATCGGCCATGGCGTGCACGCCATTTTCGTTGCGCTCCAGATTAGAAATTTGGCTGCGAGAGACCCCAGAAATCTCCGCCAGCGCCTGCTGCGAAATCCCCCGACGCTGTCGCACCCGCCGCAATTGTTGCGAAAATCCGTGGCCGTAGCTCGACCACATTAGATGAATGAAACTCATATTCTCCCCCTGGAAAGTGCGGTCGCCTTTCCAGGGAGAAGATTACCTTAAAGGTCGATATTGCGCGGACCGTAGAGGCGGTCGCCGGCATCGCCCAAGCCCGGCACGATATAAGCATCCTCGTTGAGCGAAGGATCGATAGCGGCGGTAACTAGGCGCACCGGCAGATCGGATTCAGCCAGCGCATCCACACCCGGCTGCGCCGAGACCATGCAGATGGCGGTGATATCGGTGGCGCCACGATCGGCAAGCAGGCGCAATGCGTGCAGCAGGGAACCACCGGTGGCCAGCATTGGATCCACCACGAACACCGTGCGGCCGGTCAGGTCCTCCGGCAATGCCTCCAGGTACGGCACCGGCTCATGCGTCTCTTCGTTGCGCGCCATACCGATAAAGCCCACCTGCGCATCCGGAATCATGGACAGGGCCGGGTCCACCATGCCCAGCCCGGCGCGGATGATCGGCACGATGATAGGCGGGTCCTGCAGGCGGGTGCCCTGTGCGGTAGAAACCGGGGTGGCGCAGTCGAAGTTCTCCACGGCAAGGTTGCGGGATGCTTCATAGACAAGCATGGCGCCCAAGTCTTTCAGAGCGGCGCGGAAAGCGGAGTTATCGCTGCGCGCATCGCGCATGAGGGTAAGGCGGGAGGCGGCAAGCGGGTGGTCTACTACGTGGATGTCCATGACCACCACTTTAAACTTTTTGGGAACCAAATGGGCCATCGGGCAGTCCAATAGGGCATGAGACCTTTCACGATCGATACTGACTATGCCCGCCACCTCGCCCGCGACCTGCACGCCCAGTCCCAAGGGGAGAATCCGCCCCACCCCGTTTTGCCTGAAGATTCCGCATTCACCGCTTTCAATGAGGCGGTGCATGCCGCGCTCGATAATGTGGGCGCGCGCATGAGCGTGCTGCGCAACGATATGGGGCAGGTTGCCCACTCCGGTTTCCAGATGTCGCGCGAGGCAGAAGACACCGATGCCGCGCTAGGCCAGCACCTTGGGGCGGCGATGTAGATGCTCGATACCGCGCTTAAGCAGATTGCCACCATGCAACCGGCGCAGCTTCCGGAGGTAGAGCTTCCTCGCGTGCCGGATCTCTCCGCCGCCGAGCCTTTGGCCGCCATCGCCCACGGCAATCCCGCTCCCCTACTCGAATCGGCGAAAAATATCGATCTCGATAATGCAACCATCTCTGCCGCGCTCGGCCAGGCCCGCACCTTGGTGGCGGGCACCATCCGGGACCTGGTGGGCATCGCCACGCAGCTGGTGCGCCAGGCCCTGCCCACCGCGCTGGGTTTCCTGTCGCTGGATCCGTCGGCGCGTGCCGCCGCTCTGGCTCAGCTTCGCGCGCTTATCTCCCAGCACTTGGGCATGGCCACTGCCCGCGTGCAGCGCTTGATGGGCGATCTCAGCGCGGCCGCTCAGTCCTTGCAGCCGGTAGCGCAGCGGCCGGTGCACTCCGCGCTTGCCGACGCCTCCGCAAGCCCCACCAGCACCCAGCAAACCACCGCTCTTCCAGAACAATCCGCGGCGGGCGTTGGTGCCGGCGCCGATGCTGCCGCACACGACGCGCCTTCTTCCCCGCCCGCACCAGAGCCCTCTGCCGAGGGCGGTTCGGCCGCCGGGCAGGCCGCGGTCGCCGCAGCGAAGAGCCAAGTGGGCCAGCCCTACGTGTGGGGCGGCACCGGAAACGGTGGCTTCGATTGCTCGGGTCTTACCCAATGGGCCTATTCGCAGGCCGGAGTGGACTTGCCGCGCACGGCGGACCAGCAGGCGGTTGGCCAGCAGGTCAGCGCGGATCAATTGCAGCCCGGTGACCTGGTGGTATGGGATGGGCACGTGGCAATGTATTCCGGCAATGGGGAAATCGTGGAGGCCGGCGACCCGGTGCAAACCAACCCGCTGCGCACCACAAATATGGGCATGCAATTCAAAGGCTTTTGGCGCCCCACGGCCTAAGGCCGGTGCGCTCTCGCGCGCTGCTTAGGGCGTTGGGTAGACTAAAACGCCATGAGCACCCGCGCAATTATACCTGTAAAGCTCTCGCTGACCGAGGGCGATTTTTATACCCTCTGGGCACCCAAGTGGCGCCAACATGGCTCCGAGTGGCAGGCCTTTTTGGGCGATGAAGAGGCAGTCCTAGCCTTCAACTCGCCCGCCGAGCTGCTGTGCTTTGTGGAGTCTGGCACCAAGCATGATTTGCTGGACCACCCGCAGTGGGACCAGTTTGCCGGCCGCGATGCGGACCGCGTCACCCCGGCGGAGCGCGATGAGTATGACCTCATCGGCATGCCGGAGGCGCTGGCTGGTCGCCCGAGCCACCGGAACGTATCCACGGTGGCCCGCAACCTGGAGATGGCCTCCGCGCTTGCCGACGTCGCCGGTGCAGAGCACACCACCATCTTCTTCGCCTCCCACTCCATCCTGCGCAACGTCTCCCGCGGCGCCGACCACTACTCCGGCGAACAGGGCATGAGCGAGTGGTCCGGCGTGGGCCACGTCATCGCCGGCAACTGGAAGAAGGTCATCGAGGACCTGGATGAGCACGTCCGCGTGGTCTCCAGCGATGACTTTGATGCGGCCGAGGTCTCCGATGCCAAGGAGCGCATCTCTTCTGCTGCTGCCGCCTCCGCTGCAGCGGCCAAGGAAGCCGAGGAAAAGCGCAAGGCCGCCGCCGAGGCCGCTGACCCGTACGATAACTCCCCGTGGGCCGCGGCCGGCATCGATCCCATCAAGATCACCGCGCAGTCCAAGTCCGTCTACACCCTGCGCACCTACCTGGATGGCAAGCCCATCTTCTTGGGCAAGTGGGGCGAGATCTTCACCTTCGATTCCCCGAAGACACTGGTGCGCTGGATCATGGACAACGATGACCACGACCTGGCACGCGTATCCACCTGGGAAGAAGTTGTCGCCGCCGCTAATGCCGGCGAGCTAGAAATTCAGGTCCACCCGGATAACCAGTACTCCTTCAACGGCATCGTCCGCGATATCGAAAAGGGCCCAGAGGCCGTCGATTCCGATCAGATGGCACGCTGCTATGAGGTATGCGCCGATGCCGCCGACTGGGCAGGCGACGATTCCATTAACTCCTATATGCTGGCTCACCCCCGCCTGCAGGACTACTTGGGCTACATGCTCGGCTCCACCGAGCACGCCGGCTACGTACCGTCCAAGCCATATAACGAGCACGCCGAGTCTTGGAAGGGCTTGGAGGATATGCTCATCAAGCGCTTCTCCAAGTTCTAAACCCGTACCAGGTCGCGCGGCCCCAGCCGCGCGTAACATCCGCCGCCCTAGCCTCTGCCCCACTGCACAGCAGCTGGACGGAGAGGGGGCGGCTTTTTGTGTCTAGCGGCCCGGCGCTTCTTCCTCTTGGCGTCGGATCCGGGTCCGGTCGCGCATGTATTTATCGAAAATCAGCCACACTATCCACAGACTGAGTCCGACAATGGATCGGCCCAGGGTTCCTATCCCAAAAACCCCGCCCAGAATCAGACCGAGAACAATCACGCTGGTGAAAAATACGACCCACGACACGTGCGTGTTGTATTTCATCGCTCGTCCTCCCTCAGTACGTGACTTTAGAGGTGGCGGCGGAGGTGGTCAATGAGGGCGTCGATAAGCTCGCGCGATTGTGGCGCCTTGGGTTTAATCTGGTCGAAGCCGTGATAGGCGCCGGCCCACACGTCGAGGGTGGTGTCTACACCGGCGGCGTCGAGGGCTTGGGCAAAGGCCACGGATTCATCGCAGAAAAGGTCGATGCCACCAACCCCGATCCACGTTGGCGGCAGGCCGGAAAGATCACTGCGCGTGGCCGGCGAAGCATAGGGCGGCAGGTCAACATCCAGGTGATCGTCTCCCAGGTACATGGACCACGCGCCGCGGTTCGGGCCCGCCGTCCAGATGAATTGGCCCACCGCACCGGACTTGTCCGTGGTGCGGTGATCCAGCATGGGATAGACCAAGCCGAGCGCGCGGACCGGATGTCCCTCATCAAAGGCCCGCTGAACCAAGCCCGCGGCCAAGCCACCACCGGCGCTATCGCCGGCGACCGCGATGCGCGAGGTATCCACGCCCAGCTTATCGCCGTGTTCTTGCACCCAGCGCAGCGCGGCGTAGCACTCATCATGGTCCGCGGGGAACGGCTCCTGGGTGGATTTGTGGTAGCGCGGGGCCACCACGATGGCACCGAGTTCGGCCGCCATACGTGCATTCTGCGGGTCATACATGGCCGGACCACCAATGAGATGGCCGCCGCCGTGCGTCCACACCACCACGGGACGCGGCCCAGCGGTGGCTGCGCCCTGGGAATCGCCGCGTGGGGTAAGCACGCGGGCGCTAAAGGCGTGGCCATCGAAGGAAGCGGAGAACTCCGTAATATCCACCGCGTGCCGCACCGGACGGGAGAAATCGATGCTGGCAAAGAAGCGGCTGGCGCGGGCAAAGGTGGCGTCGGCAAGCAGGTGCATAGGCAGGTACAAAATCGGGCTGCGCAGCCCCGGTGCCACCTCACGCAGGTACGGCCGGCGGCTGAGTGCATACGCCGCCATGCCCGCTACCCCGACCACGCCGGTCAGGGTAGCCCCGGCCTTGAGAACTCGCGAAACGCTCATTTAGAAATCGCGCAGAATACGCTGTGCCAGCGGCTCAGAGGAAGCCGGGTTCTGGCCGGTGTACAGGTTGCGATCCACAATGACGTTCGGGGACATCGGATCGGTCTCCTGGTAATCCGCGCCGAGCTCGCGCAGGCGGGTCTCCAGCGCCCACTTAGCGGCGGCGATGGCGTCCTCGCCCTCCTCAGCGTTGCTGAAGGCGGTCATCTTGTAGCCCTTGAACGGCCAATTTTCGTTATCCAATGCCAATAGCGCGGCTGGGGCGTGGCAAACGAGGCCGAGCGCGCGGCCGGAATCCATACGCGCCTGAATCAACTTGGCAGAATCCTGATCGTAGGCAAGATCCTCCATCGGCCCGTGGCCGCCTGGGTAGAAAATGAGGTCATAGTCTTCCTCATTGACATCGGCCAGGTTCAGCGGGTTCTCTAGCGCCACGCCCAACTCCGCCAAGTAATTCTCCTGCGCCATGCGCACGTTATCGGGCAGTACCTCCAGGCTGTACTCGTCTACGACGGGAGCCTTTGCTCCGGGGGTAGCGAAGTGGATATCCCAGCCTGCGCCCTGGAAGGCGCGGTGCGGTGCAATAAGCTCCTCGGCCCAGTAACCGGTCGGGCGCTTAGTGCCATCGGCCAGTGTCCATTCCTCAGCGGCGGTAACAACAAAAAGTACGGAAGGCATGTAATTCTCCTTTAGTCAGTAGTTTCTTCAGCGGCGTCTGCCAAAGACTCTTCAGTGTCTGGGCCTGCCAGCTCGGGGTCTGAAAGTTCCTCGTATGCTGGCAGGATAACCGTTTCTAGCAGATGCTGCCGTAATTCCTGGTCAGCGAAGGAATTCTCCACCGCTTTGACGGTGAGATCGAAAAATTCCTCTAGCCCATAGCCAAAGGTCTCACTCAGCGCGAGGAACTGCTTAGTCAAGGTAGTCTCGCCTGAGGAAATCGCGCAGGTAAAGCCCAGCTGCTGCAGCAGTGGCAGTGGGTGGTCGGTCAGCTCCTCGGCCTCCTCCAGTGGGGTAAAGACCAGGGGGATATGGCGGTCGCGGATGTAGCCGGAGGCCTTACCGGGCACGATGCCTTCGATATTCGCAGTGAAGTCATCGATCATGTTTACCGGGTGGATAAGGCGGTTCACGCCGGCTTGGGCGGCGCGCTCAACTTCCGCGAAGTCCTCGCCCACGTGAATCTGGGTGGGCAGGTAGGCGGCGCGGAAGTCCGCGGCCGCGCTCGCCTGGTCCTGCGGCAGGTTGTAGCCCACCACTGGGGCGTCGTCAGGCACTGCTGCCTCAGGGGCCGTGCCGGCCAAGACGAGGCGAGAGTCGAGGGAAGGAATGCGGGCTGCACCGGCGGCTTCAACAACCGCGGCAGCGTCCAGGCCAATCTCTGCTGGATCCAGGTGCAGTTCCGCGTAGACCACGCCATCGGCGGCCAGGGCCTCGTAGCGCTCGCGGATGGTCGCGGTAAGCTCCTCCGTCGTAGCGGCCGTGGAGTTAATGGTCTCAAAGAGGGAGACCTTAGGCAGCTTGGCCACCACGTCGGCGGCGGAGTCCTTGTTCTCAGGGCTAATCAAAGGCGCGTCATGCATGCGTCCCATCGTAGGCACGGGCCTAAGATGTGTCATGTCATGAAAAGAATTATCGCTAGTTCTCTCGTTACCGTCCTGCTCAGCGGCGCACCGCTCGCCCTGGCGGAAGAGCCGGAAACTCCGACCACCACGCGCACCGCCGCCCCGGATACCGATAAGTGCCCGCACGCCGAGCGCCCGGAAAAGGCCACCACCACCTCGGAGCGCCTCGCTCCTGGGCAGGCCTCACCCACCCCGCTGCCGCCGGTGGAGAGCGATGAGGCCTGTGGCACCACCCTGCCCGAGGGGTTCAAGGTGGATAAGGATGTGGTGGCCGCGGCGTGGATGGTCTCCGATATCGATTCCGGCGAAATCATCGCTATGAAGGACCCTAACGGCCGCTACCGGCCGGCCTCCATCATCAAGGCGCTGCTGGCGCTGGTGGTTATCGACGAGCTGGATCTGCACCAGAAGGTCGAGGTGGGCGAAGAATCGGCACAGATTGACGGCTCGGCGGTAGGCATCGGCCCGGGCGGCACGTACACGGTGGAACAGCTTTTGCAGGGCTTGCTCATGGCCTCTGGCAACGATGCCGCGCACGCGCTGGCACAGGAATTGGGCGGCGACGAGGCCACGCTGCGCAAGGTCAACGAGAAGGCGGCCGAGATCGGCACGAATTCCACTTACGCGGCCAGCTACTCCGGGCTCGATGCCCCGGGCATGTCTACCTCGGCCGAGGATATTTCCCGCATTTACCGCGCGGCTTTCCATAACCTGACCTTCGCGCGCATTGTGGATACGGAGTCTGTGGATTTTCCCGGCTGGGGCGACCTTGACGGTTACCAATTAGGCAACGATAACGGGCTCTTCCTCAATGATCCGGACGGTATTGGTGGCAAGACGGGCTTTACCGATGACGCGCACCATACCTTCGTCGGCGCGCTTGACCGCCATGGCCGGCGGCTGCAAGCGGTGCTGCTCGATACCACCGTGGAGCACGGCCCGCGCGCGTGGGAGCAGGCCCAGAAGCTGCTGCACCAGGCCTACAAGGTGCATCCCGGTGATGGTGTAGGGCAGTTGCTTACCGACGCCCATTCCGACGCCAACTCCCCTGCCTCCCCCGCTCCCACCC